>CAVAIM010000035.1:0-8767 GCA_963588755.1 bacterium
CTTCATTACTTCGTCAGAAAAATCAAATATATTTAATTCCTTAATCTTTTGATTAGTAGTACTTATATTAGATTCATTATTTAAATTATTAATAGATTCTTCTATCTTATATAAATAATTATTTACTAAATCTAAGTTGTTTTCATATGTATCTTTCTTAACAAATAATGCAGCTTGTAAGAATCCATCGGTGTTAGTATTCTTCTTCCATTCACTAGTTAAAGAAACAGAATAGAAAGGTTTAGAACTCGATTCAAAGTTTGATTTAACTACACTGTATATAGGGTCAGCAATTAAATATACTTCGCATGAATTAGCGCTTGAGATAAATGCAGTCTTAGTATCAGATGCACTAGATAAATAACTAGTATTTAGTGTTATATTATTCTTATTTAATATATAACTTGAAATCATATCAGTAATTGTGCCCTTACCAAAGGATATGAAGTTGAAATCAGCTAAATCACTAACTGAATTAAATTCAGTTTTACTTACTAGATAAAGATTACCAAAAGTTAAACCAGCTAACATATAATAGTTTTCCGCGCTATTATACATTTGAGCTCCTAGATTAGCCGGAGCCACAATTAAATCATATGTATCATTTAAGAAACTTGATTTAATAACTGATGAATCATTTAATACATCTACTGTATTTCTTGAGGCCTCATCATACATAATATCTAATAAACTTAATGATGGTGCACCACTTGGTACAGCGATTTTTAAGGTATCAGTCTTAGTCTCTTGTTTAGTACAAGAAGCTAGAGCACATATAAACATAAGTGGAAACAATAACTTCTTCATATAATTCTCTTTTCTAACTTATTTACTCTATTTAACTAAATGTTAATATATACTTTATTTAAAGTCAAATATAATTACTTTAGATAGATTATATCAGTTGTATAAGATAGTTTAGAATGTTATAATAATTTTAGTTAGATATAACTAACAAAGGAGCGTTATTATGTTATTTAATACTTTAGGTGATAAATCAAATCCTTGTATATTATTCTTTCATGCGATGGGTGTAACCGGTCGTTCTAGTGTGAGAGTGTGTGAAAATTTAAAAGATAAATACTTCTGTGTAATGCCTACTTCTACTGTCTATTGTGAAGGAGAGAAGTACATATCTAAAGAAGATGAATTAAGACAAGTTGAAGCCTTTTTAAAGAATGAAAACATCAATCATATAACTTTAATTGTAGCTTCTTCTCTAGGAGCTGACTTAGCACTAAGCTTTATTACTTCTACTAGTATTAAAATAGATAATGTAGTATTTGATGGAGGACAATTTGCACAAATAGGAGGTTTTACTAGGAGATTATTAACACCAATATTGTTTTCAGCAATTAAAAGTATTTATCATTCAAAGGGTAAAACCTTAAAGAAGATACTATGGTGTGATTGTGATGAGATTAAACCCTACTTTATTGAAGCGGGTAAGAATTTAAAATATCGAAATTTAAGAAGACAATTAAAAGATTCTTTAGTTAATAAACCTTATCCTATAATAAGTGAATCATTACAAAAGAATACCTACTTTATCTTTGGCTCTATTGAAGATCACTATAAATATAGAGATAACGTTATGAAAACTTATGAATATGCATCATACCCCTTATTTGATGGGTATAATCATATGGAGTATCAAATAAAAGATCCTAAAGGATTTGCAAGAATGTTAGAATATATAATTAATAATAATGCTTTCCCTAATTTAGACTTCCTCACAAAGAGGGACTAATTTTTTAGTATCATAATTCTAATTTTATTTAATTTATGATATAATAATTTTATAATTTTTAAGGAGTGAATCATATGGAAACTCATGAATCAAAAGAAATGTATTTAGAGACAATTTTAAGATTATCAGAATGTCAAGATAAGGTAAGAAGTATTGATGTTGCAAACTCACTAAACTTCACTAGAGCTAGTGTATCTGTTGCGGTAAAGCATTTAAAAGATGAAGGATTTATTGAAATTTTACCTGATAATTCTCTTCACCTAACTACAACAGGACTAAACATAGCTCAAAGTGTATTTGAAAAGCACAAATATCTTACTGCCTTATTAATTTCCTTTGGCATTTCAAAAGAAGTAGCTGAAAATGATGCATGCCGTATTGAACACATCATTTCAGATGAAACATTTACTAAAATAAAGGAATATGTTTTAAACAACAATAAATAATATGGAAAAGTTTATTTCAAATAAGGATTCTAATTTTTTAGAATTAAAATCTCTTCTTTCAAAAGGTAAAGGTTCTCTAACCGCAACAGATGATATTTCAGTTTTAAGGCTTGCGAAAAAATATGATATTAAAATAGTATCATTATTCTATTCTAATGAAATTGAATATCATGAAGATACAAAGGCTGATATTGAATTTTTAAAAACTAAAGCTTCAAATACATTTATTTTATCTAAGAAAAATATAGATAATTTAAAGAGAAAAGAAAATAGCGCAGGTGTTTTTGCGATAATCGATTTAGGACATAAATCTCTTAATGATTTAAAAGGACTTGATTACTTAGTCGTATGTGATTCGCTAGAAATACCAGGTAATATTGGTACAATCTATAGAACAAGTGACGCGGCTAAGGTTGATGGAATTATCTTAGTTGATTCTATTACTAAAGCTAATAATCCTTCTTTAGTATCATCAAGCCGTGGTTGTAATCTAATTATCCCTACAGTTGAGGCTACTTATCAAGATACACTAAATTTCTTACAAGAAAATGGTTATACTATCTTCTTAGGTGAACCTAATTTAGGACTAGATTATCAAAAATATAACTATGAAGGTAAAATTGCAATAGTTGTAGGTAACGAGCGTTTTGGAATTAATCCTGATTGGTATAATCATAAACATGAGAAAGTATTTATTCCAATGTACGGATCAAATAATTCTCTAAATGTTTCAGTCGCATGCTCAATACTTATCTATGAAGCAAGTATGAAAAGATATAATAAATAACAAAAATACTCAAGAACTAGTCTTGAGTATTTTTTAATTCTTCTAAATATTTTTTAGTCATTTCACAAATAGTTAAGAAATGATCTGAATCAAGTGAAGCTCTACCTAGTAATGCTCCATCAACATTTTCTTTATGAATTAATTCTTCATAATTAGTTTTATTAACGGAACCACCATATAAGATTCTTACCTTATCAGCTATCTCTTGATTATATTGTTTTGCGATAATTTTACGGATGTATCCACATTTTTGGTTTGCAATATCTGCTGGTGCACTTTGTTTAGCACCAACTGCCCAAATAGGTTCATAAGCAATAATAACTTTCAAAATATCATCAGCACTTATGTCCTTAATAGCTAGACGTACTTGCAATCCTAAAATATAATCAGTATCAGAGTGTTCATATTGATCACGAGTTTCACCTACACAAACAATTGGAGTAATACCATGTTTTAGAGCTGCCTTTATCTTGTGATTGACATCTGTTTCTGTTTCTCCATTGAAGAGTCTTCTTTCACTATGACCGATGATGCAATAATTAACTCCTGTAGAAGTTAACATTTTAGGTGAAATTTCACCTGTAAAAGCACCTTCTTCTTCATAGTGCATATTTTGAGCACCTATACGTAAATTTTCCCCTTGTCTTCTTGTAAGACAACGAAGTAAAATAGCAGGTGCACAAATTATGGTCTCTATTTCATCTTTATTTGGAACTTCATCGTTTACATCATAGACAAAATGTATAGCCTCATCACGAGTTTTATACATTTTCCAATTACCGGCTACTATTGGTTTACGCATAAGTTCCCCCTAATTAATTTTTATTTTTCTAGAATTGAAGCAATTTCATCAATAGCCTTTTCAGCTTGATCACCTTGTGCAACAATTACAACGTTTTCACCATGAGGAACTGCTAAACTCATTAAACCTAAAATAGATTTAACATCAACAACTTTGTCATGATAATGTAGAGTTATATCTACGTTATATTTTGAAGCAGCTTGTACTACTTTTGCAGCAAGACTTGCATGAATTCCTACTGTACTTTTAACTAATATTGTTTTCTCCATATTCAAAACTCTCCTTCATAAATTTCTTTTCTTTTTCTTTTGTTTTTATTACTTATCTGATACGCATGCGATACCAGGTAATTCCTTACCTTCTAGGTATTCTAAGCTTGCTCCACCACCTGTAGAGATGTGTGAAACCTTATCTGCATAACCAAGTTGGTTAGCAGCAGCGGCAGAATCACCACCACCAATAATTGTTGCAGCACCTTCGCAAGTTAACTTAGCTAATAAATCACATACACCAATTGTACCATGTGCATAGTTAGCCATTTCGAATACACCCATTGGTCCATTCCATACAACTGTCTTAGCACCAGCTAATTCTTTTGCGAATAATTCAAGTGTCTTAGGTCCGATATCAAGTCCCATATCATCACTTGCAAATTCATCTACTGATTTTGCAACACCCTTAGTATCTTCGAATGCCTTATTAACTAAAGCGTCAACTGGAAGAATAATCTTACCATTAGCTTTCTTTAATAAGCTAGCTGCTAGATCAACGAATTCTTGATCTTCACAACGAGAAGCACCAATGTTCTTACCTTCTGACTTTAAGAATGTGAACATCATAGCTCCACCGATTAATACCTTATCAGCTTTTTCGATTAATGCTTCAATAACACCAATCTTATCAGATACCTTAGAACCACCCATGATTGCTACATAAGGTCTCTTAGGGCTATCTACAGCACCACCGATAAACTTAATTTCCTTATCTAGTAAGAATCCAGCAGCAGTATTACCTTCACCAATGTGGCTAGCAATACCAACATTTGAAGCCGCAGCTCTGTGAGCTGTACCAAATGCATCATTTACGAATAAGTCACCAAGACTTGCCCAATAAGCACCAAGTTCAGCATTATTCTTAGATTCTTTCTTAACTTCAGTATTTGATTCAACATCGAAGTCTTCGTTACGAGTGTTTGCAAACATAACGATTTCTCCGTCTTTCATATTATTAATTGCAGTTTCTAGCGCTTCACCTCTAGTAGCATTTACGAAAGTAACATGCTTACCAATTTCCTTTTCAAGTTCAACTGCAACAGGTGCAATATCATTCTTCTTAATATCTTCTAGAGTCTTAACTCTACCAAGGTGTGAGAATACAATAGCCTTTCCACCATTTTCAATTACATATTTTATAGTTGGTATTGCAGCTACAACACGTGTATTGTCTGTAATCTTACCATCTTTCATAGGTACATTAAAATCAACACGGATTAAAACCTTCTTACCACGTACATCTAAATCAGTTACAACCTTTTTAGCCATAATAATTTCCTCCATAATAATTTAAGTGAAATCCACTTCAAAAACATTATATCATTTTTATTTTTTAGAGTAAACAAAATAAACTAATTAAACGAATATTATTTACAAAATGTTTAAAATTAATAAGAAAAGAACCCCTAAATAGGAGTTCTTAAATCAATTATAATAATTCAATGTTCATTTCAGATTCAACATCGAAGAAATGGCACTTATTCATATCGAATACTAATTTAACCATAGAATCGAATGTTAAGTCTCCACGAGATGGAACTGAAGCGATTACTGAGCATCCACCAACTTCTGTATAGATGTTAGTTTCTGAACCTAGTAATTCTGAAATCTTAACCTTGCAGTCAACTACTGCATTTGGATAAGTTTCAAATAAGATAGGTTGAGTTTCATCATGGATGTCTTCAGGTCTAATACCTAAATAAAGTTCCTTATCATAGTAACCTTTTTCTTTAACAAGTTCAATCTTACCAGCTGGAACTTCAATTCTAGTACCATCTTGGCAAACGAAGTAGTTGTCGCTGCCGATCTTACCCTTAATGAAGTTCATTGGAGGTGTACCGATGAATCCACCAACGAATACGTTAGCTGGATGCATATAAACATCGTTTGGAACACCAACTTGTTGGATTCTACCTAACTTCATAACTACAATCTTAGTAGCCATTGTCATAGCTTCGATTTGGTCATGTGTTACATAGATAGTAGTAGCGTTTAATCTCTTGTGTAATTTAATTAATTCACCACGAGTTGAAACACGAAGTTTAGCGTCAAGGTTAGATAATGGTTCGTCCATTAAGAATACCTTTGCATGTCTTACAATAGCTCTACCTAAAGCTACACGTTGTTGTTGACCACCTGATAATTCTCTTGGTTTACGTTGTAAATATGGAGTAAGACCTAGGATTCTTGCAGCGTCTTTAACACGGTGGTTAATTTCTCTCTTATCTACTCCTCTTAATTTTAAACCGAATGCAAGGTTTTCTTCAACTGACATATGAGGATATAGCGCATATGATTGGAAGCACATTGCAATGTCTCTGTCCTTTGATGGTACATCATTTACAAGTCTATCATTGATGTATAATTCACCACTTGAAATGTCTTCAAGACCAGCAATCATACGAAGAGTTGTTGATTTACCACATCCTGATGGTCCTACGAAACATACGAAGTCGTTGTTATCGATTTCAAGATTGAAATCAAATACAGCTTGAGTACCATTAGGATAAATTTTGTTAATATTTCTTAAGCTTAAAGTTGCCATAAATATTCCTCCTAAAAATATACCATTATTATATAAAATAAAGCGCTTTTATTAAATGTGCAAATTGCACATATTTAAAAATTTATTCTTTAACTATATCTTTAAAATCACAATTCTTTATTACAAGTTTATGGCTTCCCTTTACATATAAATCATGGAAACTACCATCTAATACATTATATACACTAGGACGTAAGTCTAAGTCCTTCTTTGGCCACTTAGTCTTATTAGAAATATTTAGTTTAATATTATCTAGAGTAATATTTTCTAAATTCTCTCCTACAATAGTAATACCATTTTCACTAGTAGAATCAATATTTTTAAATACTAAGTTATTAACACTACCTAAAATAGAATCTTTATTTCTCTTAATATTAGTAATAGATACAACCTCACTTCTACCCCACCAGAACAAAGGGTTAACTAAGTGAGCTTGAACCTTAATATTTTCAAATCTTGCATTATTTAGACTAGCACCATCTCTTAACATAATAGATATACCTCTATTAGTATCAATAATATTACAATCATGTACATAAATATTATTAAAATCATTAAATGATTCAGTACCAATCTTAATAGCTGCACAAGTACTCTTTAATATACAATTAGATACTTCTATATTTTCACAGTTACCATATTTCTCACTATAGTTAGTAGTCTTTAGTACAATACAATCATCAGCTGTAGAAATAATACAATTCTTAATCTTTAAATTCTTTGAGTGATCAGGATCAATACCGTCACTATTTGTAAATATAGGATTATTATTAATCTTAATAGAATCAATTAAGACATTCTCACATCCTACTAAATGTACTGTCCAAAATGCGCTACGTTCTAAAGTAACATTAAGTAAATCAATATTCTTACAATTTTCTAAATATAATAAAGGTGTTCTAGGATATATTGATCCTTCAATATGGTCTTTATTAATTACACCATAGAATAATTCTTCAGAGCCATCAATAATGCCTTCACCATTAATTTTAATATTTTCTAAATCAAGTCCGTATATAAAATATTTAGAAGGTTTACCATTATAAAAACAATCTTCCCAAGTATTTCTTGTAATTATTTTATTATTAGAATCAAATAAAAAGAAATCTTCTTCATTATCACTTAATTTAATAATAGCACCCTTATTTAAATAAATATTAGTATTATTTGTTAAATAAACAGTTCCACACTTATAAATACCTTCTTCTATTATAAGTCTATCTCCTAATTCACTAGTTTCTTTAATAGCCTTACTTAAAATAATTGAATCATTATTTACGCCATCTCTATGTGGCATAAACTCACTAAAATATCTGTCCATCTTTATATACCTCTTACCACTATGATAAAACTAATTATAAATAATTTAGGAAAAACAAGCACAAAAAAAGATAGTATTTCTACTATCTCTTCTTCTCATCTATAATATTATAATCACTATCTACTGTAATTACCTTTTGATTAATCTTATCAAGAGTAGATAAGATATTAACTAGCCTTTCATTATATATTCTATTCATTAAAATACGAGATAAATAATTATCACTAATATCATCTAATCTAATACCATATACTAATTTCCTAGAGCCATCATTTATAATACCATATTCATCAATATAATAAATATCATCAAGTCCATTAATAGCTTCTTTAAATGATTTAGTACCGTCACCCTCAAACAAATAAGTATCAAACTTAGTTATTATAATAAAGTAATAATTACTAATCTTATCTTGGCTAGTTTTAGTCTTTACACTACCCTTTGAAGCCATAAATGATTTAGCAACCAAGAAAATCATTAGTGCGGCAATTAAAAGTAAGAATATACATAATACTACAACATAAACTAAATGACTTATTATAAATAATAGTATAGCTCCACCAATACATAAACCACTTAATACACACATTAAGGCTCTTGTTATATGTACTATAAGATTACTCTTACCATTATATGTTCTTTCAAATTGTTTAGCACGTTGTGATTTGAAAACAACTATATTACCAAAATAAAGATAAACAAATAGGAAATATGCAGATAAATCAACAATAATCCATACTGCATATTGAGCGTATGTAGCAATTACATCTTCTTTAGTAATAGTATGATCTACTTTTATTTGGTCCCCAATATGATTAGTATAATTTATTATACCTTCTATTGG
>CAVAIM010000036.1:0-8599 GCA_963588755.1 bacterium
CTATTAGGGTGTACTACAAACTTAAATCCATTAATATCTTCAACTAAATATTTATCTAATATTAAATGAATAAACTCACCCTTAAGTATTACATTAGTCTTTTCTTTATTTACACATGCATATACACTCTTAATACATGGATAAATTTGAGCCAATTCTAAAGCCATATTAACTAATATAGGTTGATTCTTCTTAACGATAAATACAACCATATATTCACCCTTATAATTAACTCTAAGCATTATATTTCTAAATAGACCTGAATGTGTTTGTTCATTATAAACAGTTAAATGATTACGTTCAATCATTTCTTTAATAGATGTAATAATCTTTCTAGCATTCTCATGTTCAATTAAACATTCATCATTCTTTACAATATTATGACTCTTTTGTTCATAGAATCCTGATATAACATGGTTATCCTTATCAAGTCCTAGAGGAACTATAATCTTATTTCTATAGTGTAGTTGTTTAGGGTTTGCAACACAAGGATTAACCTTAAAATCAATACCACCAATACGGTGCAATGTGTTTTCAACACTTCTTCTTTTAAATTCAAGTTGAGTTTCATAACTCATATGCATTAAAGAACATCCACCACACTTTAAATAGTTAGGACAAATATCTTTATTTCTTAGAGGACTTTCTGTTATTACTTCAAGTAAGCGAGATTCAGCTAAATTCTTAGTTACTCTTGTAATTAATACCTTAACCTCTTCTCCTACCAAAGCATATGGAACAAAGATAGGAAAATTATCTACTTTTGCAACACCAAGACCTAAATGGTCATAGTCTATTATTTTAACATTTAATATATCATTAACCTTCATATTATTCTCCCATATAAGTCTTCGCAAGGCCACCTTGACTAGTTTCTCTATAACTACTAGTTAAGTCTCTACCTGTCTCATACATTGTTTTGCATACCATATCAAATGATATTTTTTGATCATCAGAGTTTAATAATTTTGCAAGGTTATAGGCATCAACCGCTCTAATGGCAGCTACCGCATTACGTTCTATACAAGGTATTTGAACATATCCCATAATAGGGTCACATGTAAGACCTAAATGGTGTTCTAGTGCTATTTCACTTGCTTGTTCAATTTGATTAATACTAGAACCTAGTACATAGGAAAAATAAGCCGCAGACATTGCACAGGCAGTACCTACCTCAGCTTGACATCCTGCTTCAGCTCCACTAATTGAGGCATTAGTTTTTACTAAGTTACCAATTAGTCCAGCTACTGCAAGTCCATCAATAACTTTATCACGAGTTACTTGATACTTTTCCATTGAATACTTAATAACTGCAGGAAGCACACCACAAGAACCACAAGTAGGAGCTGTAACAATTACTCCACCATCCGCATTCTCTTCTGATACAGCATAAGCATATGCATATAAGTGTCTTATTTGCATATCACCCTTAGTTTCATTATTAACTTCTTTATTGTAAAGCATATGAGCTTTTCTCTTTATTTCAAGTTTTCCTTGAATAACTCCATCTTTACTTAAACCATTATCAATTGTATTTAACATTTGATCTAAAATAGTATTTAAATATTCTTTAATATCTTTATCATCAAAACGATAAACATAATCTTTTAAATCAATGTTTTCTTCATTCACATAGTCTTTAATGCTTGCGAAAGTAGAATGAGGATAAACATGGCTTAACTCTGATTCAGCTTCACCTTCAATTTTAATAGAACCACCACCAACAGAAAATACTCTGAAACGTTTTAATTCTTTATTATCTTTAATAGGTATAAAATCAACTGTATTTGGGTGAGGTGGTAAATCTAGATAATTGAATACTATTTCATGAGGTTTAACTAATGTTTCATCAATTATCTTATCAGTTAAATGTCCTTTACCTGTTAAAGCTAGAGAACCATATAAAATAACTTTAACTCTATCAATAAGAGGATATCTTTTATTAAATTCTAAACTAGCTCTTTTAGGTCCCATTGTATGACTTGATGATGGACCATTACCAATCTTAAATAATTCTTTTAAAGTATACATATAATCACCTTGTTTTTAGTTCAATAATTGCATCTCTTAATTCAGCAGCACCCTCGAAATCTAAATCCTTAGCACGCTTCTTCATTTCTTCTGTTAACTTTTCAATTAATTCTTCTTTTTCTTTCTTAGTTAAAGGTTTATCTTGAATATCTTCCTCAATAGTTGTATTCTCAACCTCTTTATGTATAGATACACTATCAGGAATAGGTTTTACAATTGTATGAGGAGTAATATTATGTTCTTTATTATATGCTTCTTGTATTTCTCTTCTTCTCTTAGTTTCACTAATAGCTTCTTCCATAGAAGGAGAAATAGTATCCGCATACATTATAACTTTACCTTTATCATTTCTTGCAGCTCTACCAATCGTTTGAATTAAACTACGAGTAGAACGTAAGAATCCTTGTTTATCCGCATCAAGTATACAAACAGTTGATACTTCAGGAATATCTAGACCTTCTCTAAGTAGGTTAATACCTATTAAACAATCATATTTACCTAATCTTAAATTTCTTATTATCTCAAGACGTTCTAACGGTTTAATCTTAGAATGCAGGTAAGCTACCTTTAAATCCATTTGTTTTAAATAGTGAGTTAAATCTTCACTCATTTGTATAGTAAGAGTAGTAATAAGTACTCTTTCGCCTCTTTTAGCACAATCAACTACAATACTATAAATATCATCAACTTGTCCTAATGTAGGTTTAATTTCAATAATAGGATCTAATAAACCTGTAGGTCTAATGATTTGTTCTACAATAGGTAAATTCTTTTCAGTTTCATACGCTCCTGGTGTAGCTGACATATAAAGTACATAACTTTTCTTAGCTTCCCACTCTTCAAATTTAAGTGGTCTGTTATCTAGTGCACTAGGAAGACGGAATCCATAATTAACAAGCGTTTCTTTTCTAGCTCTATCTCCATTATACATACCACCAATTTGAGGTACAGTTACATGAGATTCATCAATTACAAGTAAATAATCTTTGCCAAAGAAATCTATCAAAGTAGAAGGTGTTTCTCCTTCTTCTCTTAGTTCCATATGACGAGAATAGTTCTCAATACCAGAACAAGAGCCCATTTCTTTAATCATTTCTAAATCATAAGTAGTTCTATCATTTATTCTTTGAGCTTCAAGTAGTTTACCTTCACTCTTAAACTTTTCTACTTGAATATCAAGTTCAGCTCTAATACGCTTCATAGCCTCTTCAATTCTTTCCTTCGGAGCCACAAAGAAGCTAGCTGAGAATATATTAATAAATTCAAGGTTTTCTATCGATTTACCAGTTACTACATCAAACAACTTAATAGCTTCTATTTCTTCATCAAAGAATTCGATTCTAACACCATGTTCATGTTCATTTGCAGGAATGATATCTAAAGTATCTCCTCTAAGACGGAATGTCCCACGTTTAAAATCATAATCATTTCTTTCATATTGTAAGAATACAAGATGAGCAAGTAATTCTTTTCTATTATAAGTTTCACCTACTCTTAAACATAACATCGAATTCTTATAATCTTCAGGGTTACCTATACCATATATACAAGAAACAGATGCAATTACAATAGTATCGTCATAATCAATAAGACTTGCGGTAGCTTTATGTCTAAGCTCATCTATTTCATCATTAATTGAGGCATCTTTTTCAATAAATGTATCACTTGATACTACATAAGCTTCAGGTTGATAGTAATCATAATAAGAAATAAAATATTCTACATGGTTATTAGGGAAAAATGATTTGACCTCATTGTATAATTGTCCGGCTAAAGTCTTGTTATGTGCAAGTATTAGTGTCTTCTTTCCTAACTTCTTAATTACATTACAAATAGTAAATGTCTTACCTGTACCTGTAGCTCCTAGTAAAACTTGTTCACGTATGCCATTATTAAAATTATTAACTATAGTATCTATAGCCTTAGGTTGATCACCAAAAGGCTCAAACTTACTCTTTAAATCAAATTCTGCCATACTATTATTCCTCGACTGATATAATTATATTCTAAATTAGTAAAATATTCTATCAAAAGAAAAAGATTAGATAATTCTAATCTAATTCTTCTTGAGTTTTATTTTCACTTTCTTTAAATCTTTTTTCTAACTTTTTAAACAAAATAATAAATGTAATTAAATGAGCAGTAAATGTAAGTGCCCATGATACTGGATAACTAAAACTTATAGCTTTAAGATTTCTAAATTGATCAAATTGATTAAACATTGCATATATAAAGAATAATCTAGTTCCACATACACCAACACATGTAACAATTGTAGGTATTATTTGATAGTTAATAGCACGAACAGCTGAAGCACAAACATCCATTAATCCACATAGTACATAAGTTGAAGCCATAATAATTAAACGTTGTCTTGCAACTTCTCTTATAGCATCTGTTGAAGCGAAGAAGTTTAACAATTGATTAGGGAATAATAAGGCTAACCCCGAGAATACTATGTTATACATAATAACCATTATAAATGAATAAGCTAATATCTTCTTTATATTCTTAGTATTTCTAATCGCAAAGTTTGCAGAAATAAAGGCTAAACAAGTATAACATGTTTGTTCCATAGATGTATAAATGAATTGTTCTACTTGGCTTGCAGCACCTGAACCATTAATTACATCAGCGCCTAATTGATTAATAGAGGCTTGAATAATTACATTAGAAATTGAGAATAATACAGATTGAATACCTGCAGGAACACCGATAAGTACAATTTGTTTTACATCAATTAATTTCATCTTGAATTCACTTAGTTTGAAATGGAAAAAATCTTTTCTTCTAAATAAACTAATAACTACAAGAATGGCTGAAACAGCTTGGCTCATTGCAGTTGCAATACCTACACCAGCCACATCCATTTTAAATCCTAGTACGAATATATAGTTAAATATTACATTAATAACTCCCGCAACAAGTAAGAATATAAAAGGTCTTACTGTATCTCCTACAGCTCTTAATATAGCTGATCCAAAGTTATAAATCATCATAAAGAATACACCGATAAAATATATCTTTAAATAACTATTAGATAATTCTAAGAATTCAGCATCAGTCTTTTGCATTATTAATAATTGTTTAGAAAATAAGAATCCAAACAAAGATACAACAAGTCCAATAATTATAGATAGCCACATTGAAGAGTATACTACTTGTTGACCCTTCTTAGTATCTTTTGAACCATAGCATCTAGCCATGATTACATTAGTACCTGTTGCAACTCCAATAAATAAGTTAACAATTAAACTTACTAATGCACTAGTTGAAGTGATTGCACCAACCGAATTAGTTGTACCATATTGACGACATACAACCAAATCCATTGTTGAGAATAACAATTGAAGTAATCCTGATAAAATTAATGGTATCGCATAGATATTCATTTTTTTGAATAAATTACCATCTGTAAACGACATTTCTTTTTTCATAAATGAGCCTCTTTTCAAACCACAATATTATATTTTCTTTTACCTATAAAATCAACACTTAAATATAAATATAACGCTTTATAAGTATAATCTGTATTTAATGTATTAAACTTACCAAACTTATTATGAGATTTATAAGTGATTTTTAATTAATAAAGAAAAAAACTGCAAAGCACATTAATGCCTCACAGTTAATTAATTACTTTTTATAAGTGATTCTAAGTCCATCTCCAGACTTCTTAAATCCTAATTGTAAATAGATTTCTTCATCAACTTCACTATCACAAATAATATTACAATTGCCATGTAATGCTAAATGTTCAAGCTTTGTTAATAATTGTTTAAATATTTCTACTTTATCATAATTGTCTTTTGCAACAAGCTCCATAATATAAGTAGTGTATGTAAAATCAGAGATAGCACGTGCAAATCCAATGATTTCTCCATCACTTTCTAAAACAAATGTTTCAGAATTTGACATTGCTTCCTTATATAAGTTCTTATCCTTTTTATAAAGAGAAGTTAACTTTTCTTGTTTAACTAACTCAAGAATTTTATCATAATCTGTTAATGCATCATAAGCTCTTACTTTCATACTATCACCCATTTTTAAACAATTATACCACTAATTACTTGATTCGGCAACTTGATAATCAATAACCTCATCTTTTGCATAAACATCATTTAAGACATTTTCCGCAATATTATCTGCGTGATCACCAATACGTTCAAGATTTGATAAGATATCTACATAGAAATCTAATTCAGAAACTTGACAAATACCTTTATTAATTCTTATAACATGACGTTTACGGTAAACTTCTTCCATATCATCAACTTTAGGTTCTTCAAGAACAACTTTTCTTGCAAGATTCTTATCCCATGTATTAATAGCCTCACATGCACTAGTTACCATTAAATCAAGTGAATCCATCATTGTTCTTAAGTCTTTAGAACCTTCTTCAGATAATTGTTGGTTAGCAGCATAACGTTTCTCAAAGAATTCAACGATATTAGTTAAATGGTCTGCCATACGCTCTAAATCTTTAACTGTATCTAGATATTTAGATAATGTATTAGATTCATCTTTATCAACATTTTCTTGTGTAATATTAATTAAATATCTATGAATCTTCTCGTCTAGTACATCAATTTCTTCTTCATACTTTTCTGCAATACTTGGTGCTTCTTTATTATTTTCAAATGCATAATTATAAGTTAATTTATAGAATTTAACTACTAAATCAGACATATATTGAATTGCATGAGCACATACATCAAGTGCATAATATGTATTTTTCTTAATTAATGAATAATCACTTAAACTAACATAAATTGGATTTTTATCTGATTTAGCCTTAAACATCTTACATGCAATTTTAGCCATTATATTTCTAAACCAGAATAATATTACTGTAACACCAATATTAAATATTACATGTGCTAAGGCTATAACCATCTTAGGTGCAATATGTAAATTTGTTTCTAAGACTGATACAAGTTGAGTAAATGGATATAAAATAATCATGAATATGATTGCACCAAATACATTAAACATAGTATGTACACAAGCTGTACGCTTAGATTCAGTTGTACCACCAATAGCTGAGAATATTGCAGTTATTGTAGTACCAATATTAGAACCAATTAATAACGCGATAGCTCCAGTAAGTTGAATAGCACCTAAATCATATAGATTTTGTAGAATACCAATAGCTGCAGCACTAGATTGAATAAGTGCAGTGAACACTGTACCTACTAATAAACCTAAGATAGGGAAATCTGATAAATTCTTAAATGCTGTTTGAACTTGTTCTTCATATTGTTGGAATACACAATCAAGTGTTTGTCCCATAAGTTCAAGACCTAAGAAAAGAATTCCAAATCCAAATAGAGCTTCACCTATTTCTTTTGTTTTCTTCTTTTTACCGAAGAAAATAAGTACAACACCAATAAATGATAAGAATACAAAGTAATCTGAAATAGGTAAACCAATTAATACAACTGTTAGTGTTGTACCAATATTTGCACCCATAATTACACCAATTGCTTGTGGAAGTGTCATTAGACCAGCTCCTACAAGACCTACAATTAAAGCAGTTGTACCACTTGATGATTGAATAAGTACGGTTACAACAATACCAACCAAGATACCTTTTAATGGGGAATCAGTTGTTTTTTGGATTATCTTTCTAAGTCTATCACCAGCAATGTTTTTCAAACTTGAAGACATTCTGTTGATACCATATAAGAATAGTCCTAATCCTGATAGTACTAAAATTACTATCATGATCCACGATTGAGCATTAAACTCACTAATCTTGATAAAATTTGCTAAAAGCATAAAAACCTCTTATTTTTTAATTCCTAAAGCCTCTTTGGCTAATAAGTCTACTTCTTCGTTATATTTTATTCCAGTATGACTTTTAACTTTGTGAAAATTGACTTTAATAACACCATTGTTCTTTAAAGCAAATTCTCTATATTTTTGGGTTAATTCAGTATTAGCTTTCCATTCACCTTTATACCATGATTCTATTCCTTGATAGTCATAATAAAGGTCTAGTTCTTTAATATTATGTTTAATTGCATAATTTATTATAAAAGATGCTCCTCTAATTTCTCCAGCAACGTTTCTTGTGCTTGAATAATTATCAGGCCCAAACTTCTTAGAGAAAGTGTGTTTACCGTCTGATAAGAATAATATAGCGCCAAAAGAATACTCTTCTGTTTCTTTATTATAAGAACCATCTACATAAGCTGTAGGTAATTCAAATACTTCTTCATCTTTAATTTCATTGCTTGGAAGACCTAAATAAGCTAAGGCTTCATCTTTAGTTGAGAATGATTTAAATAAAGCTCCTTCATATCCTTTGACTAGAGCTTCGCATTCTTCCCATGAAGAATAAATACCACATTCTCTTCCTTTTTTAACAGCATAATATTTCATTAAACCACCAATCCTATTTTACAATGTTTTTACAAGTTTTTTAAGAGTTTTTTACAATTAAAATGTTTTCAAGACATTAAAGTATATTAATTAGTTCTTTTTTTCTTTTTTATTATGTATTTTCTTTACAATACTATGTGGGCAATAAGGGAAATAAAGTGGTGTAGATTCTATATAATTT
>CAVAIM010000037.1:0-8385 GCA_963588755.1 bacterium
CACTTAGGTCTTTTTGTATTAGGTGGATCATTTAGTGAAGGAATAGATTATGTAGGAGACGCACTTAACGGAGTAATTATTGTAGGTGTAGGATTACCTCAAGTAAATATTGAAAATGAACTAGCTAAAGAGTTCTTTGAAGAAAAATATGGTACAGGATTTGATTATGCATATACTTACCCTGGATTTGCAAAAATAGTTCAAGCTGCAGGTAGAGTTATTAGAACTGATAAAGATTATGGTGCAGTTATACTTATTGATAAACGTTTTAAATATAAGAAGTATAAGGAATTGTATCCAGCTCATTGGACTAATATAGAATATATTAGCCAAAAGCAAGAACTTGAAACAACTTTAGTAGACTTTTGGAATGAGAATGTATGAAACAAAGTGAAGTAATTAATAATATTTATAATACTTATATTAGTTTGAAACTTAAGTCGCAAGATTCTGCAAGCTTGTATTTATGTTCTAATGATGAATTAAAAGATATTATTAGAAAGAGATTAATTAAATATAATGTATCTGAAGTTAATGAGTTATGTTTTGAATTCTTGTTTAAATTGACTGAAATTTTTGATAAATATGATTCTACTAAACTAGATTTAAATATATATTTTAATACTAACTTAAGATATTATATATTAAACTATATTGCACATTCTAAGAATAATTATGGTGGGTCTAAAAATCAAAATATTAGAATAATGAAGTCTATTAAAGAGAATCCCCTAAATTATGATTTAAAAGAAGAAGAGATAATTAAACTATTTAAAGAAAAATCAGGAATTAAGAAGGATAGTAAGGCACTAGAGTATTTAAAGCTTGTAGAATCAAAAGAAGCAGAAAGCTTTGATGAGAATATTTATGCGGATACTTATAATGAATTACTATTAGAAGTTAATGATGATTTTATTAAAATACTTAAAGAGAGTATTGATAATAAAAAAGGTTTAACTGATAAAGAGACTGAAATATTTATTAAGTGCTTTATAGATGGAGTTAAACAAGTGGAATTAGCACTCGAATACAAAGTTTCTAAACAATATATTAATAAGATTAAAAGAAAAGGTATTAATATACTAAAGAGTAGAATTAATATTGAAAATGTATCGAATTATACCAAATGAAAAAAGCTCTCTTAACTGGAGGGCTTTCGTTTATTTATAATTAAAATTATTGGTATTTATAAGATGTAAAATATAATCAACTATATTATTAATTTTTGTATTTGTTGAAATAATGCACTATTCATTAGATTTATGCCACTGTGCATCACTTATAATGTGATGGGTGGCTTCTTTTTTTCCTTGTTCATCAATTGCATCAGCTAAATTCATATACCAACCATAATCATCAATGTAATCAGCTTCCTCAGCTAGATTCACTAAATTTTGCATAGGGTTAGACAATTCGAAATCGATTACAACTTCATTATTGATATAGTTATAAATTCTATTTTTGTTTATGTCTTCTCTAATTAAATCTAAAATATATTTATTTACATTTTCACAATTTTCTAATTTTTTAAGTACAAGAGAGTCATCTTTTCTTATTTTAAGTGTTATTTCTTCATATATGCCTTTTATATACTTATCTTTGTATTCATCGTTCATAATATCACCTACTAATATTTAATAATATAAAAAGTTAATTGTAAACAATTTTTATTAGATCATAATAAAAAGTTCCCGTTTAAGAGAACTTTTGAATTACTATTTACTTGTTTTAGATAAGATTTCATCTAAATCATATTTTCCTTCATGATTAACTTCTTTGAAACCAAATTCATCACTTTCATATCTAGGAATAATATGAATATGAGTATGCATTACAGTTTGACCTGCAGCTTCACCTGAATTATTTACAATATTTACACCACTTGCATTAAGATTTGTCTTAATCTTACTAGCTAAAGAAGTAGTAATTGTTATAAGTTTTTCTTGAGTTTCTTTAGGACAATCAAGTAAAGTAGCGTAATGTGCTTTTGGCATTACTAGAGTATGACCATAAGTTAATTGAGATAAATCAAGTATTGCAAGAACTGATTCATCTTCATATACTTTCTTTGAAGGAATTTCATTATTAATTATTTTACAAAATACACACATATTTTAATACCTCTTATGTATTTATTATAATATAACTTAAAAAAATATGGTATACTTATATTGGTGATTTTATGTTTACAAAACTATCAAGAACATTAGTATTTAGAGACCCTATTTATGGATATATTAAGGTTGACTATAAAGTAATTAAAGAATTAATAGATACAAAAGAATTTCAACGTTTACGTCGTGTAAGACAGTTATCCGGTGTATCAGAGGTATTCCCTACTGCAGAACATTCTCGTTTTACGCACTCTCTTGGTGCTTATGAGGTAGCACGTGAGATATTAGAAGAGGTAGAAGGTGCCGAAAGTATTAATGAGTATGAGGCGTTATTATTACTTGTTACTTCTCTATTACATGATATAGGACACGGACCTTATTCACATGCGTTTGAGGCTGTAATTAAGTCAAGCCATGAAGAGATTGGCTCACGTATAATTGAATCAAGTGATACTCAAATAAATCAAGTACTAGTTCGTTATAACATTAATCCTTTAGATATTACTAATATATTACTTCATAAGGGTAAATACCCTTTACTTGAAAGTCTTACATCTAGTCAAATAGATGTAGATAGAATGGATTATCTAGCACGTGATGCTTATTTTACAGGTGCTACATATGGTTCTATTGATAGACAAAGATTACTAAGAAGTATGATTATTAAAGATAATTTAGTATACTTTAGATCAAGTGCTGTAAATTCACTTGAAAACTATATTATGGCACGTTACCATATGTATTGGCAAGTATACTATCATAAAGAAGCTAAAGGATATGATTTATTACTTGAATCTCTATATAAACGTATATATGACGTTTATAAGAACAAGAATGATATAGATATCAATGCATATGATTTAATTAATGTAATAAATGATGATACTAATATTAATTCATTCTTAATGTTAGATGATGGTTATGTATCAGGCTTAGTTAAACAATTAGTAAAGTCTGTCGACCCTGTACTATCTAACCTAGCTCGCTCGCTTGAATCAAGAGAATTACTAAAGGGACTAGATTATCAAGAAAATAAAGAGTTATGTGATTCTATTAAAGAAAAGTATAAGAATAATAAATATAAGAAGTATTATTTTTATAAGATAGTAGTTTCACAAATAGCTTACTTAAATACTAAGAACAATGATAGTTTAAATGAAATAAGAATTATTAAGGCAGATGGTAGTGTAGAAACACTAGAAAGTTATTCTAAGATTATATCAGGCCTTATTAAGAGTGGTAAACGTAAACAAATAAGATATTATTATAAAGAGATAGAATAAAATGAAGAGTTTAATTGTTGTTGAAGGAATTCACGATTTAGAGAGAATTAACAAATTATATAAAGATTGTCTAGTTATTACTACTAATGGTTCTTGTGTTTCAAAGGAAACACTAGATATGATTAAAGAATATTCTAAGACTTATCAAATTATTATATTTACTGACCCTGATAGCCCAGGTGAGAGAATTAGACATAAAATATTAGAAGTAGTGCCTAACGCAAGTGAGGCATTCTTACCTAAGAGTGAATGTATTTCTAAAAATAAAAAGAAGGTTGGAATTGAACACGCTCGCCTTGAGGATATTAAAGAGGCATTAGATAAGTATATTGATAAGACTAAGCCAGAGGGTACATTAACACAAATAGATATGTTATCTTTAGGTCTTAGTGGTAATGAGAATTCAAGTGTTTTAAGAGACAAGTTAAGTGCTAAATTAAATATAGGAAGACCTAATTCAAAAACTTTCCTAAAGCGTATTAACGCACTTAATATAAGTTACAATGAATTAGAGAATATGATTGGTGAAATAAATGAAGAGTAAAACTGGTACAATTGAAAGTATAAATTCTCTTTTAAAGGATAATGATTTCTTTATAAAGAAGAAGTTTGGACAAAATTTTATAACTGATACTAATGTATTATCTAACATTGTATCTAAAGCAGAAATTAAAGATTGTGATGTCATTGAAATAGGACCTGGTCTTGGTAGTTTAACTGAGTATCTACTTAAAGAAGCTCATCAAGTAGTATCTTATGAAATAGATACTGATCTTATTCCTATTCTAACTGAGTTGTTTAAGGACGCAGATAACTTTAAGTTAATTAATAATGATATTTTAAAAGTAGATATTGATAAGGAATTAGATGAGTTATTTGATGGTAAACATAAGATTTGTTTGGTTGCAAACCTTCCTTACTATATAACTACCGCAATCATCTTAAAGTTATTAGAAGAAACAGATAAGATTAAATCTTATACAATGATGATGCAGGAAGAAGTAGCAGATAGAATTTGTTCTAAGCCTAGTGTTAAGGACTATAATAGTTTATCTGTTGCGATACAATACAGGGCTAAAGCTAGTAAAGTATTAAAGATATCAAGAAATATCTTTATACCTAAACCTAATGTAGATTCAGCTGTAATAAGACTTGATTTATATGATGAATCTCCTTATAAGACTAAGTATGAGAAAGAATTCTTTCAGCTTATTAGAGATGCTTTTTCTATGAGAAGAAAGACTTTAGTTAATAATTTAAAGACATGTGGATATGATAAAGTAAAAGTATTAGGCTTTATTCATGAAAAAGGTTTAAGTGAAGCAGTTAGAAGCGAAGAACTTGATGTAGAAATGTTTAAAGAGTTAGTTGAGTATTTGGAGGGTGCAAATGATTGAGGAGAAAGCTTACGCAAAAGTTAATCTTGCACTTGAAGTCGGAGAAACTAATGAATTTGGATACCATGAAGTAAAGAATGTAATGGTACCAATTAATTTATATGATACTTTAATATTTGATAAAATTGATTCTAATATTATACTACTTGATAACACTAATATTCCATATGATAAGAATCTAGCATATAAAGCTGCAAAACTTTTTATTGAAACCTATAATATTGGTAGTGGAGTAATTATTAATTTAGTTAAGAATATTCCCTCAGAGGCTGGACTTGCGGGGGGATCTAGCGATGCGGCTGCCACTTTAAGAGGTTTAAATAAGTTATTTAATGTTGGTGCTAGTTTAGAAGAATTAGCCGAGTTAGGTGCTAAACTTGGAGCTGATGTACCTTACTGTGTATATTCAAAAGCTTGTTTATGCACAGGAATTGGTGAAAAGGTAGAAGTGCTTGATGTAGATTATCCTAAGTGGGATATATTACTTGTTAAGCCACCATTTGGATGTTCTACAAAAGAGATTTATTCACTTTATGAATATAAAAAGAATCCAAGACATAGTGTTAAGAAGGTAATAAACGCATTAAAAGAATCTGATATTGATGAATTAAATAAAGCAATATTTAATGATTTAGAGACTCCAGCATTCAAAGCTTGTCCAAACTTAAAAGTAGTTAAAGAAAAGTTTGGAGATAAATCTAATGTCATGATGTCAGGTAGTGGATCTACATTCTTTGAGATATCTACTGACGTTTTATATTTAGAAGAAATAAAGAAGAATTTTAGTATTTATTATGATACATATTTAATAAAATTATTATAAATCTTTTCTCATAATTTAATCATCTTTCTCGTAAAATCATATCTAAAATGAGAGAAAGAGATTTAATTAATTAAAAATATCACAACACTACAACTTTAAAAACTATATTATTTAGTACTAAATTTGATACTAAAGTAGTAATAAAACATAAATATAAAAATATTTATAGTTTGGTAAATGTTTTCATATTTAAAAAAGTTTTATTTATTGTATAATAATTAAGGTATATAAAATTTAATATATAGGATGGTATGAAAATGGAAAACAAAACAAAACTATTTACATTAAGCGCCAATGTAGAACTTGCAGAAGAAATTTCTAAGTTCTCAGGACTTCCACTAGGTAAGTGTCAAGTATTACATTTCGCTGATGGTGAAATTAATGTAAATATTGACGAAACTGTAAGAGGATGCGATGTATTTGTAGTACAACCTACAAGTGCTCCTGCAAATGATCATTTAATGGAATTACTTATTATGTGCGATGCACTTAAGAGAGCTAGTGCTAAGTCTATTAATTTAATTGTTCCTTATTATGGATATTCTCGTCAAGACAGAAAAGCTAAGTCTAGACAACCAATTAGTGCAAAACTAGTTGCTGACCTAATTGAAACTGCTGGTGCAAACAGAGTAATCGTTATGGATATACATGCTGCACAAATTCAAGGATTCTTTAATATCCCAATGGATAACTTAATGGGTCTTTCAACACTTGCAAACTATATTCTAGATAAGAAACTTGAAAACATTTGTGTTGTATCTCCAGACCATGGTGGTGTAACTCGTGCAAGAGAACTTGCAAAGGTTCTAGAAGCTCCTATCGCAATCATTGATAAGCGTCGTCCTGAACCTAATAAGGCTGAAGTTATGAACATTATCGGTGACGTTAATGGTAAGAACTGTGTTATGATCGATGACATGATCGATACAGCTGGTACTATTTGTGCTGCAGCTGACGCACTTAAGAAGAATGGTGCTTTAGATATTTATGCTTGCGCTACACATGGTGTACTATCTGGTCCTGCAATTTCAAGAATTGAAGCTTCAAGTTTAAAAGAAGTAGTAATTACTAATACAATTGCTCAACCTGAAGAAAAGAAGATTGAAAAGATTAAAGTTTTATCAGTTGGTAAATTGTTAGGACATGCAATTAAGAGAATCGTAAATGATGAACCATTAAGTGGATTATTTATGTATTCTTACGACAAATCAAAGAGAGAATTATTATAATATGAAATTAATCGTTGGTCTTGGTAATATTGGTGATGAATACCAAAATACGAGACATAACGTAGGTTTTTCTTGTTTAGAACTCCTTGCCGATAAAGAAGGAGTTCTTTTTAAACTAGAGCCTAAGTTAAAGTCTTTAATCGCAAATTTTAATGTTAATGGAGAAAAGGTTATTTTAGTAAAACCTACTACTTACATGAACCTTTCTGGTGAAGCTTGCGAGGCTGTTATGAATTACTATAAGATTGATAAAGAAGACTTAATAGTAATTTGTGATGATCTAGATATGGAAGTAGGTAAAATTCGTTTCCGTACTAAGGGTTCAGCTGGTGGACATAATGGTTTAAAAAACATTATTGAACACTTAAAAACTGATTCATTTAATAGAATTAAAGTTGGTATTTCAAGAGATAAAAATATCCCAGTTGTTAATTGGGTATTAGGTCATTTTAGTAAAGAAGATAATGATGTTATACAAGAATCATTTAATAAGGTTGCAAACTCATTAAGTGATTATTTAAGACATTCAGATATTCAAAAGATGGCCCTAGATTTAACTAAATAGTGAAAATATATGAGACATAACTAGTCTCACATTTTTCGCGTTTCGGAGGTTTATATATGATTTCTAAGTTTTTATATGATGATGAGCTTTATAAAAAGTTGATTGATAACAAGAAGATAAGTGTTAAGAATTCTAGCACTGATTTTGACTTGTCTGTTGCAATAACAGAATATGAAAATACTGATAAGAATATCTTTTTAATATTACCTAATCTATATGAAGCACAAAAGGCTTATGATAAATTATGTAATATTTTAAGTGATGATTTAGTATTATTTTTCCCACAAGATGAACTTGTCGCAAGTGAGGTACTAAACGTATCCGGTGACTTTAAATATGAAAGAATTAATACTATTTATTCCCTAGTTAAGAATGAAAAGAAATATATTGTTGTAATGAATATACATGCGGCTATCAAGTATGAATTAAATAAGGATAAATGGCTTAATTCAATATTTACACTAAAAAGTGGTATGGATATTGAACCTAATGAGCTAATGAATAAATTGGCTAGTATTGGTTATAAGAAGACTTATACTGTTACAAAAACTTGTGAATATTCTCGTCGTGGAGAAATCATAGACATATACCCTCTAAATTCAACTAACCCTATTCGTATTGACTTCTTTGATACTGAAATTGAATCAATTAAAGAATTTGATAGTGATACTCAAAAAAGTATTAGAACAATTAATAATATTGAAATTATTCCTGGAGAAGAATTATTTTATTCTAATGACGAATTAGATCTAGCTTTAAAGAAGATTAATCAATTTAAAGAAGAAAATAAATTGTCGCTTGAAGAAAGTAATAAGTTTGATAAGGATATCTTAGATTTAACACTAAATACTAACTTAGAAAATTTAACTAGATATATTGATTTCTTTGATTCTAATAAGACTAATATTATTGAATATACAGATAATAGAAGAGTTTATTTTATTGATAGTAGTGTAAATATAACAAGTTATAAT
>CAVAIM010000038.1:0-8087 GCA_963588755.1 bacterium
ATGCAACGTCAGGCCGTTCCACTATTAAATCCACATAGTCCATTTGTTGGTACTGGTATGGAACACCGTGTTGCTCGTGACTCAGGTTCTGCTTGTGTTGCTACTGCTCCTGGTACTGTTACTTATGTAGATGCAACTAAGGTTGTTGTTACAGAAGAAAATGGTAAGGAACATGAATATGAATTAACTAAGTTCCGTCGTTCTAATAACTCAACTTGCTTAAACCAAAGACCAATTGTTTGGGATGGTGAAAAAGTTGAAAGAGGCGATATCTTAGCTGATGGTCCATCAATGCAAAGTGGTGAACTTGCATTAGGACAAAACGTATTAATTGCCTTCATGACATGGCATGGTTACAACTATGAAGATGCTATCATCATGTCAGAACGTATGGTACGTGAAGACGTATATACTTCTGTTCATATCGATGAATATGATCTTGAATGTCGTGAAACAAAATTAGGTCCTGAAGAAATTACAAGAGATATTCCTAACGTAAGTGAAAGTGCTTGCCGTAACCTTGATAGTCGAGGAATTATTATGGTTGGTGCTGAAGTTAAGGAAGGCGATATCCTTGTTGGTAAAGTTACTCCTAAGGGACAAAGCGAAGTTACACCAGAAGAAAAATTATTACTTGCTATCTTTGGTGAAAAATCACGTGAAGTACGTGACAACTCATTAAAGGTACCTCATGGTGGTGCAGGTATTATTCATTCAATCCGTGTATTCAAACGTAAAGACAACCATGAACTTCCACCTGGAGTAAATGAAGTTGTTAAAGTATATATCGTTCAGAAGAGAAAGATTTCTGAAGGTGATAAGATGGCTGGTCGTCATGGTAACAAGGGTGTCATCTCTAAGATTATGCCACTTGAAGATATGCCATATATGCAAGATGGTACTCCAATCGACATCATGCTAAACCCATTCGGTGTGCCTTCTCGTATGAACATTGGACAGGTGCTAGAAGTACATTTAGGTATGGCTGCTAGAAGCTTAGGTTGCAAGTTTGCTACTCCAGTATTTGATGGTGTATCAAATGAAGACTTAAAGAACATCATGGCTGAAGCAAATACTTCTCCTGATGGAAAATACTTATTAACTGATGGTATGACAGGTGAACCATACGACGAACGTATTGCCGTTGGTGTCATGTATATGATTAAACTTGCACACATGGTTGACGATAAGTTACATGCTCGTGCTACTGGTCCTTATTCTCTAGTTACTCAACAACCTTTAGGTGGTAAAGCACAAAATGGTGGACAGAGATTCGGAGAAATGGAAGTTTGGGCATTAGAAGCATATGGTGCTGCTCATACATTACAAGAAATCTTAACAGTTAAGTCAGATGACGTTATCGGACGTACTAAGACATATGAAGCTATTGTTAAAGGCAAAGATTTACCAGAACCTGGTATTCCTGAATCATTCAGAGTATTAGTTCGTGAATTACAAGCATTAGCATTAGATGTTCGTATGTATGACGAAGAAGGCGATGAAGTTGATCTACAAAAGATGGAAAAAGAAGAAATCGCTGAATCTGTTAAAGATGATATTAACAATCAAAACATGCTAGTTAACGATACAAGCATTATGGATCAAGGTGGTTTCGGCATTAAAGAAAATTCTGATGATGACGATATCGTTCCAGAAGCTGCAGAAGTTGGCTTTGATGATTATGAAGAAAACGAATAGGAGGGCATAGAACGATGAATATTAATAACTTTAGCGCAATTAAAGTTGGTCTAGCTTCACCTGAAACAATTAAGCATTGGTCAAAGGGCGAAGTTAAAAAACCTGAAACAATCAATTATCGTTCTCAAAAGCCTGAACGTGATGGTTTATTCTGCGAACGCATTTTCGGTCCTACAAAGGACTGGGAATGTGCTTGTGGTAAATACAAGAAGATTCATTACCAAGGTGTAGTTTGTGAAAAGTGTGGTGTAGAAATCACTAAGAGTTCTGTACGTCGTGAACGTATGGGACACATTGAACTAGCTGCTCCAGTAGCTCATATTTGGTACTTACGCGGTATTCCTAGTCGTATGAGCTTACTATTAAATGTTCCACCTAAGCAATTAGAAGAAGTAGTTTACTTCGTTAGTTGGATTGTTGTAGATCCAGGTGATACAAAACTTGCTTATAAGCAAATTCTTTCTGAACGTGAATTACGTGAAAATACAGCAATTTACGGTCCAGGAAGCTTCGTTGCTCAAAGTGGTGCAGAAGCAGTAAAAGTATTACTAGAACAAATTGATCTAGAAAAAGAATATAACGCTATTACTGAAGAATTAGAAAAAGCAACAGGTGACAAACGTAAGAAGTTAATCAAGCGTTTAGAAACAGTTGATGCTTTCAGAAAGAGCGACAATAAGCCTGAATGGATGGTACTTACAGTTCTTCCTGTTATACCACCTGATTTAAGACCTATGCTTCAACTAGATGGTGGTAGATTTGCTACAAGTGACTTAAATGATTTATATCGTCGTGTTATCACTCGTAATAATCGTTTAAAGAAATTACTTGAACTTGGCACTCCTGCAATCATCGTACAAAACGAAAAGAGAATGTTACAAGAAGCAGTTGATGCTTTAATTGATAACGGTCGTCGTTCTAAGGCAATTACAGGTGCTGGTGGACGTGCATTAAAATCATTATCACATTCTTTAAAGGGTAAACAAGGTCGTTTCCGTCAAAACTTATTAGGTAAGCGTGTTGACTTCTCAGGTCGTTCCGTTATCGCTATCGGTCCAGATCTAAAGATGTGGCAATGTGGATTACCTAGAGAAATGGCAATTCAGTTATATAAACCATTTGTTATTAGTGAACTTGTAAATCAACAAATCGCAAGTAACCCTAAAACAGCTGAAAAATTAATTGATAGACAAGATCCAAGAGTATGGGATATTGTTGAGCAAGTTATTGCTGGACACCCAGTATTCTTAAACCGTGCGCCTACATTACATAGATTAGGTATTCAATCATTCTTCCCTAAACTTGTAAATGGTCATGCTATTCGTCTTCACCCATTAGTATGTCCTGCCTTCAACGCAGACTTCGATGGTGACCAGATGGCTGTGCATCTACCATTAAGTGAAATGGCAAGAGCTGAAACTGAAGTATTAATGCTTGGTGCAAATAACATCCTTGGTCCTAAGGATGGTAAACCTATCGTTACTCCAGGACAGGACTTAGTTCTTGGTAACTTCTATCTAAACATGGAACAAACAGCTGAAGAATTCTATCGTAAAGCTGACCGTTTAGAAAAATTAGGATTACCTAATGAAGCTGCTAAATGGAGAAGATATGGTGATAACGAAGGACATATCTTTAAAGATGTAAATGAAGTATTAATGGCTTATCAAGTTGGTGTTGTACATTTACATACACGTATTGCAATTCCTGCTTATACACTTCATAAGACATGCTTTACAGAAGAACAAAACAATAGTTACTTACTAACATCTGTTGGTAAGATTATCTTCAATAATGTATTCCCTGCTGATTTCCCTTACTTGAATGATGCTAGTGCTGAATCATTAAAGAAGACTCCTGATACAGAATTTGTTCCATTTGGTTCAGATGTTAAGAAAGAAATCCAAAGCCGTAAAGTAACTCCTGAATTTAAGAAAAAGGATTTAGGAAACTTAATTGCTGCGGTATTCGATAAATATAAGATCAATGGTACAAGTGATATCTTAGACTCATTAAAGGATATGGGTTACTTATATTCAACAACTGCTGGTATGACTGTAGCATTAAGTGATATTAGCGTTGCGCCAAATAAGGAACAAATCGTTAATGAAGGTAAGCAAAAGGCTGACCAATTAAATAACTTACGTGACAGAGGTTTATTAACTCCTCAAGAATGGGAAGGTGCTTTCTCTAAACTATGGGATAACGTTAAGAACACTGTCGGTGATACTTTAATGGAATCTATGGATCGTATGAATCCTATCAACATGATGGCTGTATCTGGTGCCCGTGGTAACAAGAACCACTTTACACAGCTTGCAGGTATGCGTGGTCTAATGGCTCGTCCTACACAAAGTAAGTCACGTAAAGAATACCAACCATCTATTATTGAAGTCCCTATCTACTCATGTTTCCGTGAAGGTATGAGCGTGTCAGAATTCTTTATTTCTACACACGGTGTACGTAAAGGTTTAACAGATACTGCCTTAAAGACAGCTGAATCTGGATACTTAACAAGACGTTTAGTAGACGTTGCTCATGAAGTAATCGTTACTGAAGAAGATTGTGGAACTGAAAGTGGATATTTAGTTGAAGATATCATTGACCAAAAGAATGATTCTATAATTGAAAAATTCTTTGATAGAATCGTTGGTCGTTATACACAAGATGCAATCGAAGATCCTAATACTGGTGAAGTAATTATTGATGAAAATACATATGTTACTGAAGATTTAGCACAAAAAGCAGTTAATGCTGGTGTAAAACGTGCTTATATCCGTAATGTATTCACATGTAAGAGTCATAATGGTATCTGTTGCAAGTGTTATGGTCGTAACATGGCTACTGGTAACCCAGTTGAACAAGGTGAAGCAATCGGTGTTATGGCTGCCCAAGCTATTGGTGAACCTGGTACTCAGTTAACAATGCGTAACTTCCACACTGGTGGTGTTGCGAACCAATCTGGTGATATCACACAAGGTCTTCCTCGTGTAGAAGAATTATTTGAAGCTCGTACACCTAAGAGAGTAGCAGTTATTGCTAAGATTGATGGTGAAGTAACAGATATTCGTGCTCAAGATAATCACCAAGGTATGATTGTTACAGTAACTAGTGGTAAAGAACAAATTGAACATAAGTGTGACTTAACACAAGCTATTCGTTCTGAAATCAAAGTTGGTACTGTAGTAAGTGCTGGTGAACCATTATCTGAAGGTCAAATCGCTCCAAAAGAATTATTAGAAGTAGCTGGTGTTAGAGCTGCTGAAGAATATATCTTAAAAGAAGTTAAGAAAGTATACTCTACACAATCTATCGATATTTCCGATAAGCACCTTGAAGTTATGATCAAGCAAATGCTAAGAAAAGTAATCGTAGTTGATAGTGGTGATTCTGGATTATCTGTAGGTCAAACATTAAGTATTTCTAATATGGAAAATATTAACAATCAATTGTTTGATGAAGATAAGGCTCCAGCTCAATACAACCCATTACTACTTGGTATTTCTAAGTCAGCCGTTGAAACAGATTCATTCTTATCTGCAGCATCATTCCAAGAAACAACTCGTGTGTTAACAGAAGCTGCTGTTAAGGGTAAGGTTGATAACTTAGCCGGTCTAAAAGAAAACGTAATTATTGGTAAGTTAATTCCTGCTGGTACTGGTAGAATGAGCTACCATAGAGAAACAACTGATCGTATCGTTGCACGTGCAGAACAAATTAAAGCTGAACGTCGTGCTAAAGTAGAAGCATTAGCTGAAGCTGAAGCACAAAAATTACCTGAATCAGTATCAGGTGATAATGATGCATCAGAAGATACTTCAAAAGCAGAAGTAGCTGAATAATCAACTTAAAGGCATTGAGTCCAAGTGATTCAGTGCTTTTTTTGTTGTAAATTACACACATGCATGCATGATTCGACTTGTAAAGGCTTTCAAAAAGTACTTGAATTAATAATTTGTCTTGCTATAATTAAGTTATCAAGTTGGTTTGTTACTCCTAGGAGGCTTTCCCTGCTGATGCTAAGTGCTATGGATTGCTAGTGGGAGTTTTTTTGTTACAAAAATGGGTAGAATATGAAAGTAATTAAAAACATAAACAACAATGTAGCTGTCTGCTTGGATTCAAATGGAAAGGAAGTAATTGTTACAGGTAAGGGCGTTGGGTTTAAAAAACCTCCTTATGAATTACAACTTTCAGAAATTGATCGCACTTATTATGATGTCGATGAGATGTATATCTCAATGATTCGTGATTTGCCAGAGGATATTTTAGAAGTAGCTAATGAAATTATTAGTTACGCTAGAAAAAAGTATGATTTATCATTTTCAACTAATATTGTATTTACACTTGCTGATCATCTTAATTTCGCTATCAAAAGAAATAAAGAAAATATCAAAGTTAAATTACCAATTGTAAATGATATTGAACAGCTTTTTGAACAAGAAATAGATGTTGGAAATTACGGTATCAAACTTATTCGTAAAAAATTAGGAGTTTATTTACCAAGAGAAGAAGCGGCTTATATAGCATTGCATCTGATTAATGCTAAACAACAAACTAAAAATAAGAGCGAAGAAGTTGATAATCAGATTATTGATGATATTACAAAAATTGTTGAAGATGAATATAACTTTGAAATTGATAGACATGATTTCAATTATTCAAGATTTAAGACACATATCCATTATTTGTTGAAGCGAGGAAAAGAAAATGAACAGCTTAATACGGATAATGGTCAAATGTATCAAACACTTGTAAAGGAATATCCAAAAAATTATGAAACAGCTTTACTGATTAAAGAGTACTTATTAAAAAAGATTAATTTAAAGCTTAATGATGAGGAAATGATGTATTTGATGATTCATATAAATAGATTATGTACAAGAGAGGATTGTAACTAGTTAGGCTTTACCTCATATTGAAAAAAGAATTTCTTTCTTTTTCGGTATGAGGTTTTTATTTTAAACATACTATATTAGCGCGCAATATAGATGGATATAAAAAAGGAGATAAAAACATGGCTAAGAAAAATTATGATGATTTAGCAAAAAACATTCTAGAACTTATTGGTGGTAAAGATAATGTATCTGAAACTTACCATTGTATGACACGTTTACGTTTTAATTTAAAGGACAAAGGTCTTGTGAAAAATGATGAACTTAAGGCACTTGATGGCGTTGTAGGGACTCAATGGTCTGGTGATCAACTTCAAGTAATTATTGGCCAAGAAGTTGGCGATGTTTATGCAGCCGTATGCAAGGTTGGTGGCATTAAATTAGAAAAGTCAATCGAAGAAAATTTAGATGAAGAAAGTGAAAAGAAAGGTTTTAAATTTAGTGACATCTTTGCAACTATGGCAGCTATTATGCTTCCAGTAGTACCAGCTATTGCTGGTGGTGGTATGATCAAGGGTATTGTTACCATCATGACATCATATTTAGGATTTGAATCAAGTAGTGCACTTATTCAAGTCTTAACAATTGCTGGTGATTGTGCGTTCTATTTCTTACCATTCTTGGTGGCTTGGGCAGCTAGTAAAAGATTTAAAACGGATACAGCTTTAGCTCTTGCTATGGCTGGTGTCTTACTATATCCAACAATGACAGCAGGAAATACTTCCGGTGCTGAAGCTTTATCTTTGTTTGGATTACCTATTCCATTTCCTAGATATTATGGTTCAACAATTCCAATTATTCTAACTGTTTTTGTTTTAAAGTATATTTATGCATGGGTAAATAAATGGATGCCAAAAGTATTAAGAGTAGTATTTACACCATTTGTTGTATTACTAATTATGACACCATTAACACTTGTTGCGATTGGCCCTCTTGCAAGTTATTTATCTAAGGGACTTGTTGTAGTTGTTAAGTTCTTATATGATTTATCACCACTTGTAGCTGGTGCAATTGTTGGCTCTACTAGACTATTTGTTGTTATGACTGGTATGCATTTATCACTTGGCGCAATCTGTATGGAAAATCTTGCAACATTTGGCTATGACTACTTATTACCAATGAACACTATGGGTACTTTAGCTTTACTTGGTGCATGTCTTGGTGTATGGGTTCGTGCTAAAAAAGATGCTAACAAGTCAATTGGCGCATCTACTGCAATTTCAGCATTTATCGGTATTACTGAACCTGGTATCTATGGTGTCTTCTTAAAGTTTAAGAGTGCTATGATAGCTACTATTATTGGTGGTGCATGTGGTGGTGCTATTGTTGGTGCCTTTGGTGGTAGAGCAACAGCTTATGTAAATTCTTGTATCTTATCTTTACCAGTATTTATGACAGATGGTTTTGCTTCAGTATGTATTGGTATGGCTGTAGCTTGCGTTGCAGCGTTTGTAACTGTAATGATTTTAGGAGTTAAAGAGGATTAATTATGTA
>CAVAIM010000039.1:0-7868 GCA_963588755.1 bacterium
ACACTATTTGAATGATGTAAACTAGTCCATGTTTTACCACACCATTTAGGTCCTTCTACTAATACAGCTTTAAAGGTTTCAAGGTATATATTAATTTTATTATCAATAATTCTATTTTTATAATCTTTTAGTTCCATAAGTTCACATCCTCTAACCAAATTATATTTTAATCCGAGACTTTTGTCAATTTTAATCCGAGAGTTTCGGAAGTTTTATCCCGAGAGATTTCCTGTTTTTAATCCGAGACTTTTGGTACTTTTGTTCCGAGACTTTTTAACAATATATAGATAAAGAAAATAAAACTATATAGAATCAAAAGAAAAAGGATTGATAATCTAATTTAAGTAGATATCAATCCATAATTAATTATTATTAATTTTATTTAGAATAGTAATGCAATAAAGTTTGCAAGGAAATTAGTATTAAAGATATACCTAGATATTCTAAAACTTGCGTTTACACCTAGAATATCATTATCAACGAATGCATTAAATCCTTCTAGGTTTGCATTTCTATAGATAAGTATTATTACAAAGAATACTATTTGAATTAGTATATATAACATTACTATATATAATACTACTCCAAGTATTCCATCTATAATACGAATAAACTTACTAGTTCTAAGTATCTTAACTAATATTTTTAATACAAAGCAAATAAGTGTTGTACCAAGCCATAAGAATAAGAATGAACAAACAATTAAGACTGCACTTGTAACTATATTTGAAATGTTATCTGCAATTGATGCTACGACTGAAGCTGCATCTACATTTGCAAGTATAATATTACCTAAGAAATTAGGTATACCTAAAGATTCAAGTACTGTTAAAGCCTCTTCTGTAGTAGTTATATTTGTAAAAGATGGGTTGTTCTTAACATTCTCGTATATGGAACTCTTTAGTGATTCTCCAAACCATGTATATAAAACATCATTCGCAAACTTTACACAGAATAGGAATGCAAATATAATACCAAATATCCAATTACCTATTTTGATTGCTTTCTGCAAAAATCCCTTTTTAGCACCAAGTATAATAAATATTATTGCAAGAATAATAATAATTACATCTATAATACCAACGTATTTAGCATATTCATAATTCATATTCTAACAACCTCCCTCGCTATATTTACATTATATATATTTTTATAATATTTTTCTAGATAATAAAAAAACTTTACCCACATCATGTGAAAGCTTAAGGCTGCTACCTTCCGATCCTGACCTGATTCACTCCACACAATTGGATAAAGTATAATTATTTTATCATTATTGTGCCTACTTGTAAAGTTTTATTTTTAGACACTCAAATAATTAAAATTGTAGTTATAAAGTACTTATAAATTAATTGGAATTATCTTCATTATTCTTTAATTTCTTCTTATGTTTTATTATAAGAATAACACCTACAATAATTATTGCAATAAGTAATAATGCAGCACATAGTATTAATACATATCCCCACATAGGCATATGAAAGCTTACTCCAGGAACACAAACAATAAATGTTCCTGTTTTATTAGTCTCACTTCTTACATATCTTCCAAACCCACTCGCAGCTAGTTCAGTAAGTGTGCCGTCTTCGTCCATATGATAAACTTTAACCTTTGTACGGTCAAAGTAAGTACTTGCTCTAAACATTAATTCTACATTACCATCTAGTACGATTTCTTCTCCACTCGAGTCTAAGAACTCAACAGAAAAGACCTCATAGTTATCCGCAATGTTCACCATTTTGTTAGACGCAAGTGTAAAACTTGCTCCAGTTTCAACTTTACCTGCAAGTATATTAACATTATCAGGTAATATATTATTAATATCATTATATTTAACAATATCATTATCATCTGCTAAAGAATTAATTGTTACTGTATATGTTGAATATGTATCATTACCTAAAGATGTCTTATATTCATTACTTGTAGCCTTATATACTATTTTATATTCTCCGATATTTTCAATTTGAAGCTTACCTTCTCTTATTTCAACAACTTGATCTTTATAATAGGCTGTGACACTAACACTAGCCTCTGCGCTACCTAGTGTTGCAGAAGACTCAGGAATTGGGAAAGTAGTACCTAATTTAACTGAATACGTGCTAGCTGCAGTAGTTGAAATAACTGGTACAAATTCTGCAGGACGCTCACCTAAATCACGAATTGTATCACTTGTTTTAGTTGCAGACTCTAAATCTAGTGTTGCATTAAAGCTAACCTCACGAGACATTGCGGTAATAAATACTGTGAAGTTTAATTTACTTTTAAGATTAGTTAGAGATAATGTATAAGTGTAATATGTCCATCCATCTATCTTCTCTTCTACTTTACCTACTTCCATATCAGAAATATTTAAATTCATATAACCAATAGATGAACTATATCCCATACACATATAGTATCTTCCATCTTCTTTTTCAACTGTTACAGGATTAGTAAAGTTATCTTGACCCATCTTTAAATCTAGACTAATAGGAACAGTATATGTACCGTTACCTCCAGTTAAAGGTGAATCAGTTGAAGCTTTAACACTTGAATTAAATAATATACAAATAGTTAGAGTAATTAAGGTTAGGGATAGAGTTAATAATCTTTTAAATCTTACCATACTAAATTACCCTCACTATCTATAAATTGAGCTACAAGTACAATTGCTTGTTTTCCATTAACTTGGCATATAGCATTTGTATCATCAACTATAGTTGTCTCATCAACAGTTTTATCACTTATAGTATAATCTGAATTTGTCATATAATAAGTAACAAGTTTCCATCCTGCAAATGTATAACCACTCTTTTCAGATATTGTAGGAAGATCTATCTTTGATCCTTCTTCTACTGTCGTATCAGCTACACGACTTGCATAGCTAGAATTAATTATATAACGTACACTATATTCTTTAGCTAGTACTACTGTAATAGAAACCGTATCATCAGATTTATATCTTAAAGTAGTTAAAGATCCAGCCTCATAGAACACACCATTAATATTCCATCCTTTATGAATATATCCGCTAGGTGCATCAAATGTTAGAGAATTTACCATAAATGAATATTCACCATAATAATTATCTGAAGTATTCAACCATTTTGTAATAGTTTGTGTTTTATAACCAGTTATATCTTCACATCTATCAATTTCAAGTGTAAGACCACTATCCCATAATGCATAAAGTACTACATTAGATTTTCCAAAAGTTTTTATATAATCCTCAATCATTGTTCCTTTTTTAAGTGCAGTGTTCGCATCTACTAATGTATAGTCTTCTTTTTTAAGCCAACCAAATAAACGATCAGTTGTACTTACAAAATTTGAAGTTGACCCATTTTGTTGAGCCATAGTAATAATTGTAGATGTTAAATTATAAGATACCTTATATGAATAACCTACTAAAACACCACTATCATCACGTAACTCTTCATATGGGATATTGTTTGAGAAAGAGTGAGATGCATCAGTAACGTAAGTTATTGATATATCGCCTTTACCATCAATAACTTCGATATATTGACTAAATGTTAAAGTAACACTTTCTCCTCCAAACAAACGATTACCATCTTCATCATAATCAAGTTTAACTGTAAATAATATTAAATATTTACCAGTACTATTAAATGTAAGTAGGTATGTATCTCCATAATTGTTAAGTTTTATTTGGCTAGAAGCATTATAATAGCTACCATTACTATATTTACGTATATCTATACTTCCACTTCCTAAAATAGTACCACTAGATGTTATTACTTTAGGACATTTTAAGGTATATTCATAAGAAGTAAATGTATCACAATCAGTAATGAACTCAAATGAATCCTTACCATCAAATTTTAATCCATACTGATAAGATACTCTATAAATATCACTTCCATTTGTATAACGAAGTGTTATTATGTAGTAATCAGATTCCTTAGTTTCTTCTATTAGTTTATTAAAGATATCAGTAGTAAATACTTGATATTTTCCATTTGCATATAAGTAACAACTTTCTAAGCTTAATGATATTTGATTAGTTCCATATGTAATTAAGTATTCATTTAAAGCTAATTGTGAGATTTCATCGCCAGTTCTCAATTTATTTCCTTCAGTTGTATAAACTTGAATGGCTTGTCTTTCTCCATTTGTATAATAACGAACAGTACCATTTGCAATCTCTTCTCCGTTTTGATTTAGTGAATACTTAGTTTGACTTTCAGCATAAAAGTCTAGATAATACATCTTAATTTCACCAAACTCATTACGGCACTCATATGCAACCACCATATGTTCTGATTCCATTGTAAAGGATAAAGTACCTGTAAGATAGATAAGTTTATAATTATCTCCACTTACACTATATAAAGCAACTCTTGTAGGATCAACTACCATATTATGTTCATCATTTGGATAATATTCATCAATGAAACCACCTGATTTTGACATAAATGTATAGTTTACAATAGGAATATAAATAGTATCCCCTACAGTATGTCCATATTCAGAATATGTATTATCTTTAGTATTAATAATATTATATGTAGGATCTTGATATTGTTTTAAATATACATAAGAGATAGAATCTCCATTTTTGTATTCAATTACTACATTATTAGTAAATGTATATAAAGTATTAATACTTTGTGTTTTGCCAGTAGTATAATCAATACTTCCATTAGATGTTAAAGAATAGATAGTTACATTATTGCTGCTATAATCACCACTTGAATCTACTTTTTCTTTATAAAGAGTATTAAGCCATACCTTATCTCCATAATTTAAAGATTTACCATTTAGTATTTCGATATTTTCTCTTTTAGCTGATCCATTAGTACCAAAATATGTAGCAGTCATTGAATCTGCATATAATTTATTACCACTTGTTGGATTATATCCATATACTTTATAGTTTAAATTAAAATCTGCAATTTGATATCTTGAATCTTTAACAGTGCTTGAGTTAGTTGAGTCAGTCGGTGTGACTGTCATACTAAAGCTATGCATTGTTCTATTAGACGCATTAGCGTTAGAGCTTGTTGCTGAATAGAATAAATTAATCATCTCATTCGCAACACCACTACTATCAATTGCATTCTTTGTTAAATTTTGAGAATTAAGATCATCAAGACTTCCTGCATAATATTTAATACTATCACTATATGAATAATTACTTCCAGAAAGTGGTGTATAATCCATTTCTGATATTTTTATTATATGTTCATAATCTAAAGTTAGAATTGAATTATAAGCACCCATTGCGAAAGCTTGTTCCATGAAACCTGTTGTAGCACCTCTTACAACAAAGGCACGCTTAAATGATTTACCTAAATCAAATATTTGATAATATCTACCACTATCTGAATGGAATTCAACCTTATAATTCCCATAATTTTTAGCATTATAATATTCGGGATAATAATCACTTGATACTTCTCCACTATTATTTGGTATTGTAATCTCATAATACAATTGTGTTGGAGCAAATGTCATATTTCTTGAATAATAATGAGATAAAGTCTCATTATCAATTGATGTAACCATACCTGAATATGGATTAAATGGTTTTATCAATGTATAATTCCCATCATCATCTACATAAACATATGAATAAACTGAATTATAGCTTTCAAGCATTGAAGAAGTACCATCTTCTTTAATGTAATGTGTTTTAATTAAATAATATCCTGAATCAGCTGTAACATCAGGATCAACATAGCTTTTTGAAAAACCTATTAATCTAGATATAGTTAACTTAACTGTATAACTTGTTCTAGTTAGAAGCGCATCAGTTGTTGATAGTCCTTCTGTCCAATTGATTGAAGTAACATCTAAATAAATAGAATCAGTAATATCAAAATTATCAATATTATAGAATCTAGAATGAATAGTTTCATTATCAGGAATAATACTTTCAACTTGGTATATTGAAGAACCCATAGAGGCACTAGGAATTATAGTGTATGTTTGGGTTTGTCCATATGGAGGAGTATTACCTGTATCATAGGTTAGTTTTAATTGTAATCCATCTTCAGTTTTTTCTATATATGTTTCATCACTAATTATATCTTTTGTTAAATCTTTCCATCCATATTCTTCTGCAAGACTTCCTAGAGTAAGAGAGCCATCAACAATTTCTAAAGTCATTTCAATATCATAAGTACCTTCATTTACAAAATCTTCTTTACTCCACTTTGCGTATAAGGTTACATTTGTCATATATAAATAAAGAGAATTTTCGGTATATGGTAAAGAGTATGATTTATCATAATACCATCCTTCAAATATATAACCAACTCTTTCTGGTGTAGGAAGTTTAGGCATTTCATATGCAGTGTATGTAATGTCTTGAAGAGGTGATGATAAATTCTCTTGACTAAATGATATGCTAAATTCTTTTGTACCATATTGTTGTTTAATAGCAGAGAATGGGTCTTCTACACTATTATTTTGTGTAGAACAAGCACTAACACCTACTAATGAAAATATTAGAATTATTGAAATTAAAATTGAAAATCTTTTTTTCAATATCATCACCGTCACTTTCAAGCATTAACCTACTCACTAAACGATTAAGAGAGAGGAATTATAAATTTTAATTTTATTAAAGGATTAATTATAGCCATAATACACCACTATTCATCTTTTGGCAGTAGTTTACAAAGTCCATTTTTGATTCATATTCTTTATCTGACTTAGTAATACCATTCCACCAACCATCTTCGAATATTGATTCGTCATCAAACATATCTTGTGTAAACCAAACATCATACTTGTAAGTAAAGTTTTCATTTCCTGTTTCATCTAGTTGGAATAATTTATTTATTGTAGTCTTATTACCAGCTTTATCCTCACTAATAGTTGAGAACTTCTCATTCATATCTGTGAATGCATTCGCATGAACTTTAGAAACCATACCAAATATAATACCTTCAGTTGATGTATCATTTGCAAGATTATCTAAATAATAAACAGAACCTTCCATCATTTCGAATCTTACAACTGCATTTTTTGCCATAGCGGCATAATTTGCGTCCCCTAAATATCCACGCATACTAGCTCCTAGTCTGAAACGAGTTGATGTCATACCACCCGCAGTAGCAAGGAATTCTACATCATATACTATTGCATCTTCAGTTTCTGTTGAAGAAGCACTAGATTTAATTTTTTCAACTGATTTATTTACAACTTTAAAAATACCATAATGATCTGAACCATTAGTTACAAAACCAAAAGTTCCAACCTCTGGATCTTTACCACCCATATCTTCTGACATACACATAGACATATCTGTAACAACACTATTTTCTTCAGCCTTAGCTGTTACAAAGCTTTCAAGTGTTTTTGATTTAAATGCATAAGGTTCAATATTCTTTAAATTTGCAATAGGTAATTTAATTGATTTAAATCCACTATTTTCAAATGCACTTCTACCAATTTCTTCTAATCCTCCCGCATCAATTTCAACTGTAGATAAATTTGTTGTATTCATGAATGCTTCATCATCAATAACCTTAACGCTTGAAGGGATTAGGACTAAAGAAATATCTGTATTATCCTTAAAAGCTTGAGCTTTTATTGTAGTTACAGGAAGACCTTCAATTTCTTGAGGAATTACAACCTTAAATAAGTTATTACCATCGTCAATTGCAGTACTTTCATCAAATCCAGTAATAATTACGCTATCAGTTGTCTTTTCATAAGTATATCCACCATTTGCATCTTCAAACACAATATCAATATATTGATTACATGTAACCTTTGTTCCATATACTTCTGTATAATCTTCTCCAAATTGTGTTTCAGATAGAATTACATATTTGTTATTTTCATATAATCCAACGGCATTTAAAACAGTCTTACGAGTTAATGCAGTATAACCACTCTTTATACTTGTT
>CAVAIM010000040.1:0-7666 GCA_963588755.1 bacterium
ATAGAGGAATTGTAATTAAGCAAGAAAGGGTTGCGAGTAATACAACATTTGCACAAAGGTCTTGTTCTGTTTGATGAAGCTCAGCTAAAGAAAGAATAGTTGCTCCACTAGGTGCTGCAGATAAAACAAAGATACAAGCCTTAAATGTTGAATCAAGTCCTGGGATGAAATAAACAATAAGGTAAGCAAGTAGTGGGAAAATAATTAACTTTAAGGCACATGTTAGATAAGCAAATGGCTCTAAGAATAAAGCTTTTAGATTCATTGCAGATAATCTTAAACCAAGTATTATCATACATATTGGTGTAGTCATTGAACCAAGTAATGATATAGTAGAAGCTATTTGTGTAGGGAAATGAACCTTACAAACATAAAGTGGTACTGCAACAATAATTGCTATACTTGTAGGATTTAGAATCGCTGCTTTTATTGATATATACTTCTTATTTAAAGTAATTAAGAATACACCTAAAGTAAATGCAATTAAGTTCATACTCATTACATATACGCTTGAATAACAAGAAACAATTGGATCATTTGGGAATAATGCCTTAACTAAAGGAAGACCAAAGAAACCAACATTTCCGCATATGGCACCAAATGTTAATATTCTATATTTTGCATCAACATATTTCTTCTTAAGTATAAAAAATATCATAAGCATTATTACAAGTTGTATAGCTAATGTAATTACAAAGAATAATGACATCATCTTTAAATCAGATGCATTATATTCAAGTGAATCAAACGCAGATAAAATCATTGCAGGTCCGCATACATATAAAAGTAGAGAAGATAGTGTACGTGCATGCTTGTCACAAGCTTTATCACATTTTGCAAGTACAAATCCTATAGATAAATAAAATAACATTAATAAAACATTAATAAGTGTAGTAGTAAAATACATATTATAAAACCTCAAATACAATTTTAATATTCTACTCTTATACACCTATTACTTCAACTATAAAATAACAAAATTAAAGAAAAAGATTACTAGTTTATATAAACTAATAATCAATTTATAAATTATTCTACTTTAGGCTCATCTTTTTCTTCTTCTAGAGTAGTATTTTCGCTCTTATTTTCTTTCTTAGTAAATGTAATTTGAGAGAATATAACCCCTGCAAATATTAAGATACATGCAATAAATTCTTTTGTTGATAAATATTGTTTTAATATTATAGCTCCAAATATAGCACTAAATACACTCTCTAAACTCATAACTAAACTTGCAAGAGTAGAATTAAGGTGCTTTTGAGATATTATTTGAAGAGTATAAGCTACACATGTAGAGAATACTGATACATAAAGTATTGAAGGCAAAGCACTAGTAATTTGACTAAACTCTGGTTTATCAATAAATATTGTCGGAATAAGTGATATTACAAAAGATACAAATGATTGACCACAAGATAAAGTAAAAGGATCCATGTTTTGTGCAAAATATCCGCAAGTAATGATTTGAGCTGCAAACATAAAAGCTGAACCTATTAAAAGTAGGTCCCCTACTTCTAAAGTAAATCCTTCTTTAACTGATAGTAAATATAGTCCAATTAAGGCAGCTACTACTCCAATATATACATTAAAACTATATCTTTTATGTCTAAATACAAAATAAAATATAGGAATAATTACTAAATACATTGATGTAATAAAACCACTCTTACCTGCACCAACTGTACTTATACCACTTTGTTGTAATATAGAAGCAAGTATTAAACAAGTACCGCAAATAGCTGAACTTAGTATTATTTCTTTTTTTGAATTATGTTTAAATTCCTTCTTTAATTTCTTTTGTCTATATATTGCGATAGGTAACATAATTATAAAGCTTATAAAGAACCTGACACAATTAAATGTAAAACTATTAACATATTTAGCACCAATGTCTTGAGCTACAAATGCACTTCCCCAAATAATTGTGGTAATAAGTAACATTACTATCGACATTCTCTTTTTATTATCTTTCATATAATCACCTATAAATAACACTTACAAAAGTATAACATACTTTTTAATACAATTCATCAATAAATTTCTTTACAATTTTATCTCTCTTTACATTTTCTTTACATTTCTTTACAAATCTAAGGTAGATTGTAACATTTCATGTAACTAAAATGTAGGTGTAATTCAAAAGGAGATAAATTATGAAAAAAAGAATTATGAAAACAATCGCAACATCTTTAGTTGCAGGCGCTACTATTTTAACTGTTACATCTTGTAACAATCAATCAGATGACAATAGTTTCGATACTAGTAAGAAAATCACTTGTTATACTCGTGATACTACATCAGGTACAAGAGATGGTTTCTTCACAAAGATTGGTATGAGTGCTCAAAAGGCTAACAATACTGGTTTAGTATCTGGTTATGTAGAAGTTTCATCTAATGGTGATATGGTAAATAGAATTAAGGAAGATGAATATGGTATTGGTTATATTTCATTATCAAGTTTAGAATCTTCTGGTTTAACTGGTTTAAAGTATGAAAATGTAGTACCTAGTGAAGAAAATGTATTAAATAATACATATGGTTTAACTAGAAACTTCAACTACATTATTCGTAACGATTACACTTCAGATAGTAAAGCTGGTAAGATTGTACAAGCATTCGTTGCATACCTTTCTACATCTACTGCAAAAGCTATCGTTCAAGCTAATGACGGTATTCTTACAATTAGTAAGTCAGATAAGTCTTGGGATGACATTAAGGCTAATTACCCAATTTGTAATGAAATTAATTCAGATACAACAATCGTATTCGGTGGTTCTACATCAGTAGAAAAGATTGCAAAGAAATTATCAGCTGCATTCTCAACTCTTTGTGGTGGATTTATTGCCGAGCACAATCATACAGGTTCAGGAGATGCATTTAAGCATACTCAAGGTGATCAAAAAGATGCTGCTACAGGTAAGCTTGACATCGGATTCTTATCAAGAGAACTTGAAGACAGTGAACCAGCTGCAAGCAACACTAGTGGTAAGATTTGTACAGATGCAATCGTAGCTGTAGTAAATTCTAAAAACCCTTATTCTCAAACAGACGCTTCTACTCTTTCTGCTATCTACAAAGGAGATAAAACTTTATGGAGTCAAGTAATAAGCAAGTAAAATACATAGACAAAAATCTAGTATCTAATAAAGTTAATAAAAAAACAAAATCGGATAATATTGTCCGACTTTGTCTTTTTATACTAGCGTTAATTTCTGCTAGCTGTGTTTTATTTATAACATTATTTATCGCAATAAAAGGTATTAAACCTTTCTTTACAACCTACTATATTAACGGAGAAGCTGTTAGAGTTGACTTTTGGTCTTTCCTAACTGGTTCTAAATGGACTGAGGATGGTTCAACTGGATTTGGTGCTGGATATATTATCGTTAACAGTATCTATATTACATTAATAACTGTACTACTTACTGCACCTATTTCTATTATGACTAGTTTAGTAATAGTTAAAATGACACCTAAACCAGTTGGAAGTATTTTAAATACTATTATTGAAATTCTAGCCTCTATTCCTTCTGTAATATATGGTATGTTCGGACAAGCTAGAATTACTCAAATGGTTAAAGGTATGAGTGAAGCCTTCGGATATCAATCTGCAGGTGGATTATCTGTATTATCTAGTGCTTTAGTTCTTACTATGATGAGTGTACCTACTGTTACAATGCTTTCTACTACTGCAATTAAATCAGTTAATAAAAACCTAGAACTTGCAAGTCTTGCGTTAGGTGCAAGTCCTAGTGAAACAAACTTTAAGGTAGTATTAACAAGTGCTAAAAGTGGTATATTTGCTGGTTTAATCCTAGGTGTTGCAAGAACTTTAGGTGAAGCTACTGCAGTTACAATGGTTTGTGGTAATGCCGGAACTGGTCCTAACTTCAATTTATTTGGTACAACCCGTACACTTACTACTACAATGTTAGCAGGATTTGGTGAAGCTACAGGATTAAAATATGACATTCGTTTCTCTGTAGGTTTAATGTTAATATTTATTATTCTATTATCAAACTTTATTCTAAACTTTATAAATAAGAAATTATCTAAGGGGATGAAATAATGATCGAAACAAATAGACGTTTAAGAGATACTAAAGATAAATTTAGAAATGCATTCGCCTATATCTTCTCTTCATTTGGTGTTTTAATCCTATTATTTATATTAATATTTATCTTAAGTACTGGTTCAAGTGTATTATCTTTCAAATTTATTACAAGTGATTACAATATCAAAACTGATACTCTAACACTTGATTATAAAGCTGAATCAAATACTTATAAAGATCCTCAAATTGATGGAGTATATTTTGTTTCAAACTTTGGTATCGGTTTATCTGATTCTTATGATAACAATAAGGAAAAGATTGTCATTATAAGTTACATTGATAATGCATCTCCTATAAACAATATGAAAAACTTAAGTGATTCTAGTTATTACAGTATCACTTTAGGTTTAAGTATTGATAACTGTATCTTATCAAATGATGATGAAATGATTTTAGCTTTCGCCAAAGATGGAGCTGAAAAGATGGCTAAAAACCTATCTAGAGCTTATGAGATTGACTCTCTAACAGTTTCTACTTTAGGTGGTGGTATTAGAGGTAGTTTAATTTCAACACTTTTAATGGTTTTATTAACTCTTCTATTTGCACTTCCTCTAGGTATCGGTTCTTCAATTTTCTTATCATTTTTTGCAAAAAGAGAAAGAACTAAAAATATACTTATCAACTTAATTGATTTAGCAGGTGGTATTCCATCAATTATCTATGGTTTAGCCGGAGCTATCATCTTCGTTCCATTCTTAAATAATATTGGTTTAACTAATGGTTCTTCTTTATTATCAGGATCATTAACACTTGCTTTACTACTACTTCCTACTATTATTAAAACAACTAATGAAGCTATAAAGACCGTGCCTAGTACTTATCAAAGTGCAAGTCTAGCCTTAGGTGCTTCAAATACTCAAACAATATTTAAAGTAATGATTCCTAATGCTCTGCCTGGGATTCTAACTGCTGTACTTTTATCAATTGGTAGAATCATCGGTGAAAGTGCTGCATTAATATATGCAGTAGGTAGTGCTATAAAAGATAAGATTATAATTACTGAATCTAGTGCTACTCTTGCAACTCATATTTGGAGTTTATGTGCTGGAGAAACCCCTAATTATCAAGCAAGTTCAGCTATTGCGATTATAATTCTTGTAATTGACTTAATTCTAAACTTACTTGTTAAACTTATATCAAGAAAATTTATTAAAAAATAAGGAGTAATATATATGATATTAGACGAATCAAAAGACCCTATTTTAAAATTAAATGAATTAGACCCTAATACAGAACATCCTATTATCTTTGACTGTACTAATGTAAATTTAAGTTATGGTGATCATCATGTTTTAAAAGACATTAATTTACAAATTAGAAAGAATACAGTAATGAGCTTCATCGGACCATCAGGATGTGGTAAATCAACATTCTTACGTTGTCTTGATAGATTAAATGATTTAATTCCATCTTGTAAGATTACTGGTGAGATTAAATACTTAGATAAAGATATTAATTCATTTAACCCTATGGAATTACGTACTATTGTTGGTATGGTATTCCAACAACCTAACCCATTCCCTATGTCAATTTATGATAACGTAGCCTACGGACCTCGTTGTCAAGGTGTTAGAAAGAAAGAAGTTCTTGATAAGATTGTAGAAAAAGCTTTAAGAGGTGCTTCTTTATACGATGAGGTTAAGGATAGATTGAAAGAATCAGCTTTAGGTATGAGTGGTGGACAACAACAACGTTTATGTATAGCACGTACTATTGCGATGGAACCAGATGTAATTCTAATGGATGAACCAACAAGTGCCCTAGATCCTATTGCTACTCAAAAGATTGAGGATTTAATCTCTGAACTTAAGAAAGATTATACAATTATAATTGTTACACATAATATGCAACAAGCTACACGTATCTCCGATTATACTGCATTCTTCATGATGGGTGAATTAATTGAGACTAATAAAACCAATCTTCTATTCTCTCACCCTCAAGAAACAAAGACAAAAGATTACATTACAGGAAGGTTTGGTTAATTTATGAATATTGAAACTGAAATAAGACAATTAGATAATTTAATTAAAGAAATGAGTGGTTTAGTTGAACGTAACCTAAACTACGCTATTGATGTATATAAAAATTATGATTCATTAAAAGATTATGAACTAATTAATGATGATTTAGTAAATGCTTATGAACGTTGGATTGAAACAGATTGCTTATGCTTAATGACTAAAGAAAGACTATATGCTGAAGACTTAAGAAAAGTAACAGGTATTATGTCTTTAGTACAAGATATCGAACGTTTAGGAGATCATGCAAAAGATATATTAGAATTTGCACTAAGATTAGGTATTAAAGAAAGTAAAAATGAACATATCTTATCTTTAATTGATTATGTAACTCAAATGGTACATGATGCAATTTACTCATTTATTAATAAGGATATTTTACTCGCAAGAGACGTTATCAATAGAGATGACCATGTAGACTTAGAATATGATAAGTTACTAGGTGAACTTATTAGTAAAGAGTCTGACAACAATAAAGAAAATAAAAATTATACAGTATATACTGCATTAATTGTTAAATACTTAGAACGTATTGCAGACCACTCTACTAATATTTGTGAATGGGTAGTCTATATTGTATCAGGATATTATAAAGATAGACAAATAATCTAGTTTTATTTACATTTATAATGTAAAATAAAGCCATGAAGTAGTGAGATGATAGTATGAAAGTAATATATTCCTTAGAAGACGATTTAGATATTCAAAAAATAATTAATGTATCCTTAACAAAAGTAGGTTATCAAGTTAAATCTTTTAGTAACATAGCTGATTTCTTAACTGAATTCTATGCTAAAGAACCTGATATGTGTTTACTAGATTTAATGCTTGAAGATGGTAATGGTATTGATGTCTTAAAGAAGATTAGATCTAATCCTATTTATGATAAGATTCAAATAATAATTATATCAGCTAAACGTATGACTCTAGACAAGATTGAAGGTTTAGATAGTGGTGCTGATGATTATATTGAAAAGCCATTTGATATATTAGAGCTTATTTCAAGAGTAAACGCTAGATTCCGTCTTCAAAAGAATGAAATAGTCTATAAGGATATTGTATTAAATGAAAATACCCATATAGCTTATAGAAATAACGAAGAATTAGATTTAACTAATATGGAGTTTAATATTTTAAAATATTTACTTAAGAATGAAGGTAGCGTTGTATCTAGAGAAAATATAAGTAAGGTATTATATCAAACAGATAGTACTATTGAATCTCGTTCAATAGATATGCATATTGCCTCACTTAGAAAAAAGCTTAAAGATAAAGATTCTTCTATCATTAAAACTGTATATGGTTTAGGATATATTATAGGTTAATATGAAGCGTAAATTATTCTTTCTTCATACAGCTTTAAGCTTTATTACTTTACTTATTCTTTTAATCGCAAGTATTAATATTATTAATAATTACAGTAAAAAACAAATTGAAAATAATTTAAATTCTACTCTAAATATAACAAGGAACTTACTGTCTTCTAGTTCTTCTAATGTATCGGCCGCTATAAGTGAAACTAGTAAAATAG
>CAVAIM010000041.1:0-7333 GCA_963588755.1 bacterium
GGTTTATAATCAAACTATTATCAATTAGAATATTTATCTTATGAACTTAAATCTTTAAGATTATATAAAAATAAAAAAGTTTGGCAAAACCAAACTTCTAATTTACAAAATGGCAGGGGCAATAGGATTCGAACCCATACGAACGGTTTTGGAGACCGTCATGCTACCGTTGACATCATGCCCCTAGATAGACTTAAATATTTTAGCACAAAGAATTACTCAAATCAAGAGAGAATAATTTTGATTTTATATTTATTAATTGCTTTTAAAATGGTACAATCTAATTGAAGGAAGTGGTAGAGATGAAAGAAACGTTTATTTTGTTAATTACTTGGGCTCCTACTATAGTATTTGCACTGTTCTTAATTCTTAATTTATTTGATGGTGCAAGAAGAGGATTCTCAAAGTCTGTAAAATTGTTTATTACATTTGTTTTATCTGTTATTGTTGCAATCGGATTCTATCTACTAGTAAATGATAGATTTGATACGCTAATTGTAGAATCTATAAATAAGACATTACCGGTTGTTAAAAGTTTTCTCATAAATTTTATGAATACATCTGGTATTCCATCTACAATGACTGAAGTTTTAAATAAGATATTTGAGCGTACTTATGGTGCGGTTTCAGATCATGCTAAATTCTCAGAATATCTTGAACAAATACTTGCTAGTACTAACTACTTTAGTGAAGCTAGTCAAGGTTTAAGTTTAGCTGAAGCTACTAAATTATTATATTCTTTAAGTATGTTAATAGTACATATAGTATTAGTAGCTCTATGTATACTAGTATTCTTACTTGCAAAAGCAGTACTTTATATCTTCTATTTAATATTCTTTAAAGAAGGTAGAAGAAAGAAGAGAATTAATAAGAAACATCAAGCTGGTAAGATTGATCACCCATATAAAAAGAAAGCTTTATTAGGTTTAGTTGTTGGTCTTGTTAGAGGACTTGCTGTTGGATTATTCTTTGTTTCTGTATTTGGTACAATATCTGTTTTAGTACCTAAGAATAGTGAAGAAGAGATTAAAGATGAATCACATTTAAACAGTAATGCTCGTACGTACCGTGATTTATATACTGCAGTATGTAACTGGACTGATCAAGGTGTTACTTCAGTATTAAGTAATATTAAGAATAAAGAAAATGTTCCTTATTATTTAATTATTTCTGATAAGATTTTGAGTACTGAATATACATATGAAGAAGATGGTGAAACTAAAACTATTACTTTAACTTTAAGTACTGATTTAGCTCCACTTACTAAAAGTGTTAGTAAAGCTGCATATGTATTCTTAATGTATGGTTACGATATAAATAAAAGTTATACTAATCAAGAAATGATCGACTTCATTTGTTCTGATACTCAAATTGAAGGTCTTACTTTACAAGATAGAATTGATGATATTCTTGAAAAACAAGAAATTGGTGAATATACTTCTTATTTAATGGATGGATTAGTAAGAACTTATGTATCTAATGTATGTCAAAATGTAAGTGGTACTGAAACTGATGAATATAAAAATCTTGAATTATCTGATAAACTATTATATCAATTATTCATCGGTGAAAATTCAATTAAAACTTCTGATATCTTAAATGGAGAAAACCTAAAAGCTGCATTTAATACATTTGTCGCAATTGAAACTCATCAAGATGAAATTAATGCATTATCTAAAGTGTTTGAAAGTGCCGATACAACTGTTAATTCTAGTCAAAAGTTATTATTTGGTATAAATAAGACTGTAGTTAGCACTGAAGTTAAAGAGAGTAAAAATATATTTGATTTAATTAATGATGAATTAAAGAGTTTAACATTCTATAGTGATTCTAGATTCCAACGTTGTGTAAGTGATATATTAGTTACTATTCTAAATGAAAAATATGAAGGTCTTGATTTTACATCAGTAGTAACTGATCAAACACTTTATGATGTAAGTTGGACTGAATCGCTAGATGTAGTATTTGATGTACTTGCAGATATTACTGATTTAATTATAGATAAGAACTTCACTACAGTTGATGAATTAAGTGATTACTTAATGAGTGAGTTAAAGGATAAGGATTCTAAGACTGTAGTAGACATTAAGAATTTAATTAATTGTAGTGCAGGAAGTATTCTACTTAATTCAAAAGCTTTCAATAAGATGGTATCTGATTCTTTAACTGAGATGTTTAAAGAGATTTTACCTGATGCAGAAATTACTATTATTGAAACAAATTATGCTGCGTATACAAAAGAAGATGGTACTAAAGTGCCTGGTGAACTTGAAAAGATTATTGATTCACTAGGAACAGTCTTAAGTGATATTTATTCAATTAGTAAAGATTCAACTCTATCTGATGATGATAAGACTAATAGTATGATTAAAGTGCTTGCGCATGATGCATCTTTAAGAGAATTAATTACTGATGGAGATAACCATTCAATATTTATACATAATATTTTATCTAGTGTAATATCTAATGTATCTTTAAGTGATAATAAAGAAACAATATATATTCCAGAGGGTTCAGTTTTTAGTGTTACATATTTAAATCAAACATGTGAGATTATAGATTCTCACGAATTTACTAATATGCTTGATTTCTTAAGCGAATTAACTGATAAGTATACATTATCTGATTTTGATAATAAAGATAAGTATGTTGATTTAATCTTTGATTTAGCTCAATATGTATCTAATAGTAATATTATTAAAGCTAATATTGCAAAAACTATCTATGACTTCAAAGATAGTGCTAATTTAAGCTTTACAACAAGCCTTGATTTATCCGCAGAGAACATTGATAAGAATATGGCTAACTGGATAGATGAGGGTGCTGAAGTTGATAAGCTTATTGATATAATTACATTTGAAGATACTGATGGAAATAATCAAAAAGCTTTAATTAAAGATATTATTAATGGTAATGGAGATTATAGTAAATATTTAGTTACTATTATTAACTCTCTAGATACATTTGGTGAAGTATTATTCACAAGTGATATGATTAACGCTACTGTTACTGATTACTTAGAAAAAGAAGATGCTGTATATCTTCCAAAGTCTAGTTATAATAGTGGCCTTGAGACTCTAAAGATAAGTGAAATTAAGAGTATGTGTTCATTTGTTAAGGATGCATTAAATGTAACAAGTGAAACTGAGTCTATTGATTTTACTAGTCTTGATTCTATTAACTTAGATAAATATTCAGATAACTTAGATGGATTACTTCAATTATTCGATTCTGATATTGTTTGTGCTACATTAGGTTACAATATCATTAAGAACTCTAATAATGATACTAGTGAATTAGTTGTACCAAGTAGTTTAATATTTACTAAAGATGATGAAACTAATTTAAATAAGTGGATTGGTAATGATGGTGAAACTAAGAAGTTAGCTCGTGCTGTATATCATTTAGGTTTACTTGCAAGCGTTGGTGGTAGTGCATTATCTATTGATGAAGATAAATTATTAACTTTAGATAACTCTCTAATTAGTACAGTATTTGCAAGTGATATCTTTAACGCAACAGGTGCTGATTACTTCTTAAATCATAGACCAGAAAGTCTAGCAGTTAAGAGTGAATATATTGTAGATAAGGAAAATATCATTAATTCTTATGAAACTACTCCTCTTACAGCTAATAAAGAAGTAGAGAAGTTAATAATTGCGGTTAAATCATTAGGTACATCTTTAGCACAAAGTAATATTTCAGTTGAATTAATTAATAAGATGAATGATAAAGATGATAATAATAAATCTAGTCTAGATTATATTATTGAAAGTGATATCTTATATTATGGTTTATCTGACTATATTATTAAGTCTAACGAATTAAAGGTATCTAAGAGTGCTATTGATACAGTTGATAGTTATAATTATGTAGAAAGCACAGAATTACATAACTTTGTAAATGGTATAATATCTCTTAATATAAGTAGTGATTTAGCAGAGTTTGATGCGAATAAACTATTATCTAGTGATGTTGATACAATGCTTAAATCTAGTATTATTTGGTATACATTATCTAATAAGTTACTTCAACTTGATGGTATTGATATTTTATCTAATAGTATAAAAGTTCAAAATGATGATGAAATATTTGTAGAAAAGAATGAAGTTATTAACTTTACTACTGCAATTAAATCTATAACTGATGATCTTGATACTATTGATGTAACTATTGAGAAGTTAGTAGAAAATGTAGATACTCTAACTAATTCAAATATTATTAGAACATCTATTACTCAAAAGGTATTAGAATCAAATGATATTGTAGTTAAGAGAAGTGATGAGATAGTATACGCTCAAGAATTTGATAAGTATAATGAAGAAGGTAATACTAATAATGGATTATATACATTAACTAAGGATGAGATTACAAATTTCGTTAATGCGGTTAATACTATTTATGGTACAAGCCCAACATATGAGGTTGATTATAGTAGTATTCAATTTGAAAGTATCGATGAATCTATTCTTGATTCAACTGTTATCTTATTAGGATTACAATCTAAGATAGATGATGCAATCACTCTATACAATAGTATTCCAGGTAATAATTTCGATGATTCTTCATATGATATTTATGAATATACAATCTATCATCATGATACTAAAGTAGAAGAGCCTAAGACACTTCATACTAAAGAATGTGTAGTAGCTCTAAAGGCTTTATATAACTAAAACTAAATACTAAAAAATACAGGTAGTTTTTAATCAAACTACCTGTTTTTGACATTATTTAATTGTTGAACGCATCTCTCCTGCAAGATTAGTATTAAATATTTCTTTAATCTTGTTCAAATCACTTGTTTGACCTAAGGCATACATTAACTTTGTAACTGCTGCTTCACATGTCATATCACGTGATTCAATTACACCAGTTTCTAGTGCTTTCTTACCAACTTGATAGATATTTAAGTTAGCACCATCGTATAGGCATTGGCTTGATACGACAATAGCAACATTTTTATTCTTAGCTTCCATTAAAGAAGGAATGAAGTCACGACGGACAAATTGTAATCCACCTTGACCGAAGGCTTCAATTACTATTCCTTTATATCCTGCATTTATAAGTAGGCTTATAATAGAAGGGTTTGTTGCGGGAGTTAATTTAAGTAAGAATATATTTGAATTAATATTAGTATTAAATATTGTTTCATTCTTATAATTAGGTAAGGCATCAGTATGTATTGTAAGGCCATTAGAATCAAGAGTACCAATAGAGTTAGAATTGATAGATTCGAACGCATGGAAGCTTGTAGCACGTACCTTAACTGCTCTACTACCTAGTATGATTTGTCTATCAAAGGCTAAAAAGATACCTCTAATACCACTTAGTGCCATCTTGAAGGCTAGACGAAGATTACTGATCGCATCAGTTAAATCATTATCGATAGGAAGTTGACTTCCTGTAAATACTACAGGAATCTTAGGGTTTTGTATCATAAATGATATCATAGAAGTAGTATAAGCCATAGTATCTGTACCATGTGTTACTACTATACCATCATAGTTATCTAAATTATTATAAATTGTAGTTGCGATTTTTATCCATTCCTCTGGTTGGATATTAGTAGAATCTAATACCATTAATTCCATAGTAGTAAGACTAAAATCAGTTATATTTCCGACATATTTAAGTACATGATCTTTAGTAGAAGGAACTAAACCTTCACTAGATTTTACACTTGAAATAGTGCCACCTGTGGTTAACATTAATATATTTTTCATATTATTACCTCGTTCAATATTATAACAAAAATTATTGTTGAAAAAAACATAGTATTAATTAAGATAAGAAGAATTTATTTAATGACTTTCCATTTACCATTTTTATTTGCGCCTTCACGCTTAATATATTCTTTTTCTTGTAAAGACTTTAAGCATCTTTCCGCAGTTCTTGTTGATTTATTTATTTTTGTAGATATTTCGTAAGCTGTAATTGAAGGTTCATGTAATATTAATTCTAAAACTATTTTCTCAGATTCTTTAAGCGCCCTATCAAGATATGAAGTACCATTTGAATTATTATTTGGTACAACATTAATTGAATCAACAACCATCTTATTGAATGGAATAGTAACAATTATATAATTATCATTTATTTCAAAAGCCTCGCGACCGTATTTTTCAATGATGATAGGTACACCATGTCCTGTATGGTCTACAATATCTAAATCTGAAAATATCTTCATAAGTTGGATGTTTCTAGGCTTACTAATCCCCCTATAGAAGTCCTCTAAAGATAGAGAACGAGGAAGACCTCCATGCGATAATATTTCTATTCTATCTTTAAAGAAAGAAACTTGAGGTTCAGCTATACTCCAATCATTATGTACGATTGCGTTAACTATAGCTTCATTAACACTATCATAATCAAATAGATAAGTATCAATTCTAGGTCTAACTGTTGTATCTGAAGTACATATGTTTTCAGACTCAATTCTATTCATCATTTGTTGATAGCTAAATATTAAAGATTTATTTCCATAATTACTTCTTTGGGAAATACTTGCTTTATTATATCCATTGAATTTAACAAATATAAAAGAATATCTATTATTGTCTGATAATAGTTCTGCCATTATATTATATTGCCCATTATTATTGATAAGTTTTAAATTACTTTCAAATGTATCTTCATGCAAAGTATAACCTTTATCAAAATATGAGTTTTTTAAAGTTTGAAAGAATAGAGTTTTTAAATTAGTAGGAGAAGAAACAATTAAATCATCATCAAAGAATCTTAATTTATATCTTTCATGTATTTGTGCTTCACTCATTTCTCTACAAGCTGAACCTATTCTAATTAAGCATCCATTTGAAGAAAAGCCGTACTTCTTAATGCAATATATAGGAGAAATACCTTTTTTAACATTTATTACTATTACTGGAAGGTTATCAATAAATTGTAGTTCTGTTTTTACTATTCCAATACAGTTCGGTTCTATTCTTGTTGCGATAATATCTGATATATTTCTTAAAGATTCATCAATTTTGGCTGCACCACAAACTGTACCATCATCATTAATACCAATATAAATCTTTCCACCATCTGCATTTAAAAATGCAACTATTTCTTTTACTATTTGATCTGTATATTTAGATTTTAATTCTACATTATTAGATTCTATATACATAGTGTCCACCACCTTATAATAATATTGTAAGATATTAAACGACAAAAATCAACATTATACCGACATTTATACCGACAAGATTATGTCGCGATAAATCATCGTGCATAACAAAATAAAATTATAGTTATTTAATTAAATGACATTAAATATAGAAAATAATATATATTTAATAATTCAAAAAAATAAAAAGCCTAATAC
>CAVAIM010000042.1:0-7265 GCA_963588755.1 bacterium
TATTTATTAATATACTAATGTAACTTATAGTCTATTTATAATTATAGTCATAAAAAAGGTCTAAAAGTAAACTTTTAAACCTTTAAATATTAAATTAATTAATTTTGAGAATTCCAATCATCATGTGAATCTTTTTTAATAGGACTACCACTAGGTGTAATAGTTAAACCACCATCTGAGATGAAGTAATAATAAACTATATTACCTGTATTAATTGATCTCATTACATATAAGGATACTTCTTTTGTTGTAGTACCATCAATATTGAAATATACTTTAGATAAATCAAATCCCTTAGCTGTATCAACAATAGCATATCCATTACCACTAACATATGTGAAGTCTATATCTTGGATAGTTCCAATGTAGCTAATATCAGAACTTCCACCATTTACACCTATATCCATGTAGGCAATATAAGGAGCATCATAACTTGAAGTATTATAGAATGCGATGTAATATTCATTGCCAACATATGCAGTTTTTTCAAAATATCCATATTTACAAGAATAAGGAATACCAGAACACTTTAAATAATCTCCAATAAAAGCGGATGAATAATCGCCTGGCGTTTCTCTTTTTAATTCTGCAAAGATAATACCGACGCTACCTGCATTTCCGGATTTACCATAATTTGCATTGTAAAATACAAATTTAAAAGTACCATTTTCTTTAGGAGCTACCCATATACCATTACTAGGTAAAATAATACTACCTGTATAGTTACCAACTTGTCCATTTTCAACATATGAAAATGTTGAAGTTCTTATGTCTGAATTTGCATAGCCATTATTCAACCTAATTAAATGAGTTCCGTTTGTTTTTAAATAAGAAAGAACATCATCTGGAGGTGTTTTTAAATAAGTATTAGTAATTCCTGATTGAACTCCAAAATCACTAACATTATAATCTAAAGACATTTCGTAAGTTTTAACTTCACCAATATAATATCCTAAATTATTTCCTTTAGTTGATGCTTTATAAGTATAATACTCTTTTGGATTAACTGATTGTGTTGTTGAACCATATTTTGTAATTGTAGTAGTACTTCCACTTCCATTAACCAATGTATAATTTTCGCTTTTAAAAGGAATTACATACTTTGATGCAATTTTACCAGTAGTACCATCATTAAGTTTGTTTTCAATCAAACTATTATGTAAGGCTTTGATGTCAGTACTAGTACCATATCCAACATCTCCACCATCTTCCCATCCAATACCGCTAGATGTACTATTATAATCCCCTATAATACCATACTTAGATATAGGATAAGAACTATAATGTGTTACTCCAGTTGCTAATGTAAGTTGAGACTTTGCTACTCCGACAGTTGAAAGGTTAGAGTTAACATATCCACAAATATATCCTACTAATGTATTTTGACTAGATTCTATTTTAGCATTCGCAATAGTAAAGTTAGTAACCTTACTTGCACTATCTGCTTCTTTAGTATCTTTATCCGAATACTTTTTAATTATTCCAAATAAACCATTATAACTAGACATAATCATATTAGTTGATGTATTAAATGATTTATATGTACTATCTTGATTACGTTCTTGTAATATTTCTCTTGATGGAGTTATACAGTTACTTCCAAAATAAGATGCTACATAAAGATTATTTATAGTATAGCCTTTTCCATCAAATACACCAATAAATGGGTGTTCATCAATACCTATTGCAGGGATTGGTGAGGCACTTGTTTGTGTTGCAAGTTTTAATTTAGACATATCAATATCATTTTTAAGTTTAAAATAATAAACCTTATCATCGTAATATCCTAAATCTTGAAGCCAAGCTAGATTATATAAATGTCTTGCGTTTGCGATTACATAAGGGTTATCTTTAGTACCCTTACCTGAATCATAGTAACTAGCGTTTGTTGCTAACTTATTATCATTAAAATCTTGGATAATACCAATATTTGATACATACCATGCAAATACTGATGTAATAGATGTTATAGCTAGTGCTGTAATTGATAGGAGTAATAATATATTCTTTTTATTTTTCATAATATTCACTCCTATTCTAAATCAAATTTTAAATCTTCTTGAAAATATACTTTATCGTATGTTCTACCGATATTTGCTGAATTCAGTTTTTCAATATTATCTACACTATAATCAAATAATAAATATACTGTTTGAGTTAAAGAATCAACTGTTTTGTCAATCAAAGTAACTTTATTTATTTTGCTCGTTCTATCACTAATATATCCAACCTCTTTTTTTGTTGCTCCTTCAGAGATAGTAAATATTTTATTCTCTTCATCATAAGTTAGAAGTTGAAAAGTTGCTACATTAGATAAATAGTTAGTACCATAGATTTGATCAGTTTGACCACTTGGTATATTTATATAGTTTGATATAGTTTCATCATTATTTGATAATGTTAATTTAAAGCTTGTAGTTTTAAGTTCTACATCAAGTTTATATATAAGTAAATCACGTTTATCTGATTGATCATATGGAGCTGGTGTGATATTTTTTTCATCAATATCATCACCTAAAGAATAAGAAGTGATATTACCTGATGAATCTGTATTTTTAGTGGCTATATGTCTATTTAAAGTACCACCAACAACTTCAGCTTTTTGAGTATTTACCTTTAAGCCATTTGCTGTTGCATTATTGTTTTCTGCATACCAACCAAATACTGAGGTAACTAATACAATAGAGGTAAGTGATAATGTTATTATTGAATTTATTAATTTTAAATTTCTCACGTTTTTTACCTCCTTAAAAAAATAAAAGCCAATTGCAAAAATAAATTGCAACTGGCTAACCATTCTCTCAATAGGTCCCTTTAGCTTTGCGTCACAAGATTACTCTTGCTTTGCCTATATATTAAAAATAACATATTTTTATGTTTATTTCAAGCATTCGCGCTTTTAATAAATAAATAAATAAAATTTAGGCCTCAAATATGATTTTACTTATCTAAATAAGGCTTTAAATAAGCTCCTGTATAAGATTTATCACATTGTGCTACTTCCTCAGGTGTACCGGATACTACAACATATCCACCTTCATCTCCACCCTCAGGTCCTAAATCAATAATGTGATCTGCAAGCTTAATTACATCTAGATTATGTTCAATAATAACTATACTTGCACCTTCATCTCTTATCTTAAATATTACATTCATTAACTTCTTTATATCTTCTGAATGTAGTCCTGTAGTTGGTTCATCAAGTACATATAAAGTCTTATTTGTAATACGTTTATGAAGTTCAGTTGCAAGTTTAACTCTTTGAGCTTCTCCTCCTGATAAGGTAGTAGATGATTGACCTAGTTTAACATAACCTAATCCTACTTCTAGTAGAGTATTAAGTTTAGATTTAATCTTAGGTACATTTTCAAAGAACTTATAAGCTTCTTCTATAGTCATATCAAGTACATCTGATATAGATTTACCTTTAAACTTAACTTCTAGTGTTTCTTTATTATATCTTAAACCTTTACATTCTTCACAAGGTACATATACATCAGGTAAGAATTGCATTGAGATGCGTTTAACACCATCTCCCCAACAAGCTTCACATCTTCCACCCTTTACATTGAATGAGAATCTTCCCTTATCGTATCCTCTGACGCGCGCATCCTCAGTTTGCGCATATAAGTCTCTAATATCATCAAATACACCAGTATAGGTTGCAGGATTACTACGAGGAGTTCTACCAATAGGACTTTGTGATATTTGAATAATCTTATCAATATTCTCAATACCCTTAATACTTTCTACTTTACCTGCTTCAATACCTTTAGCTTTATATAGTTTCTTATATAAATTCTTATATAATACTTCATTTACTAAAGTCGATTTACCTGAACCAGATACTCCTGTTACAACTACCAATTCATTTAGAGGTATATCTACTGATAAATTCTTTAAGTTATGTTCACTTGCGCCAACAATCTTTAAATATTTACCATTAGGTTTTAGTCTTTTTTCTGGAAGTGGAATATATTCTTTACCACTTAAATATTTACCAGTTAAGGAATTAGGATTTTGAATAACTTCTTCCTTTGTACCGCTTGCTACTATATACCCACCATGAATTCCTGCCTTAGGACCAATCTCTACAATATAGTCTGCTTCCTTCATTGTATCTAAGTCATGTTCTACAACAATGAGCGTATTACCTAAATCTCTTAAACCTTTCATAGATTTAATTAATCTATCATTATCTCTTTGATGTAAACCAATAGAAGGTTCATCAAGTACATACAAGATACCTGTTAACTTAGATCCTATTTGAGTTGCAAGTCTAATACGTTGAGCTTCTCCTCCTGATAAAGTTTCACTAGAACGTGATAGTTGTAAGTATCCTAGTCCTACATTAGATAAGAATGTAAGTCTATCTAATACTTCTTTTATAGCTAAACGTGCTATTTCTTGATGTTCTTTACTTAAGCTTATATTTTCTAAGTATTCTTTCAAACTAGAGATAGACATATTACATAAGTCATAGATAGATTTATTATCAATAAGCACATTAAGTACTTCTTTATTTAATCTAGCTCCATGACATAATGTACATTCACTTTCTACCATGTAGGTCTCAATCCACTCTCTAATCCAATCACTTTGAGTTTCAATATGACGACGAGTAAAGTTATTAATAATACCTTCATACTTCTTATGGTCATGTTTAACATTACCACTAGAAGTTACAATATCAAAATCAATCTCATCAGGTGATTCATATAACACAATATCTTGTTTAGCTTTATCTAACTCACCAAATGGCTTATCCATATCAATACCATAGTGTTTACAAACTATTTCTAGTTCGTTATTTGCGATATTATCTTTCTCTTGATTTTTAAGAGGTAGTATTGCGCCTTTTCTAATTGATTTATCTAAGTCTACTATAAGCTCTTTCGATACCTCAAGTTTACAACCAAGACCATTACAAGCTGGGCATGCACCAAGAGGTGAATTGAATGAGAATAATTGTGGTTCAAGTTTAGGTACTGAATAACCACATTCTTTACAAGCGTAGTGTTCTGAGAAGAATAGTTCTTCTTCAGTATCTTCTACATAAACTTTTGCGTAACCGCAAGAGGCAGTACACGCAAGTTCAAGGGCTTGGAATATTCTTGAATCTAAACCTTCTCTCATCTTAAAACGTTCAATTACAATATCAATATCATGTTTAGTATTTTTATTTAGATTTATCTCTTCATCTAAGTTCATTAAAGTCTTATCTACAAAAGCACGAGAATATCCATCACGTAGGAACTTTGCAAATACATTTTTGTGCTCTCCTCTTTTAGCTTTTACTACAGGAGATAAGATATATACTTTCTTACCTTCTTCAATCTTTAATACTCTTGAAACCATTTGATCAATAGTTTGAGCTAGAATCGGAATATGGTGTGTTGGGCAATAAGGCACACCAATACGTGCATATAGTACTCTAAAATAGTCATATATTTCAGTAATAGTACCAACTGTAGAACGAGGGTTTTTACTTGTAGTCTTTTGATCAATTGAAATAGTAGGAGAAAGTCCTTCTATTGAATCTACATCAGCTTTATCTGAGGCACCTAGGAATTGTCTAGCGCTAGCTGAAAGAGATTCAATGAATCTTCTTTCTCCTTCTCTACATATAGTATCAAATGCAAGTGTTGATTTACCAGAACCGGATAGACCAGTCATTACAATAAACTTATTCTTAGGTAATTCTAAATCAATATTCTTTAAATTATTTTCTCTAGCACCTTTAATAATAATTTTATCCATATTATTCCTCTACTTTACTAATGAATTCCTCTTCATCCATAATATATATTCCAAGTTTTAAAGCTTTTTCATATTTACTTCCAGCTTCATCACCCTTAATTAAGATATCAGTCTTACTAGATACACTATCAACTGTCTTTCCACCAAGAGACTCAATTAACTTCTTAGCTTCACTTCTTCCGTATTTATGAAGAGTACCAGTTAATACAATTTTTTTACCTGTAAAGAAAGATTCTTTTATCTCTTGTTTTTCTTCTTGCATATTTAGGCCCATATCTTTTAGTTCATTGATTAAATCAATATTAGCTTCGTCTTTAAAATAATCATATACGCTTTGTGCAATAATCTCACCAATATCTTCAATATTAGATAACTCTAGTGCACTAGCATTCATAAGTGCGTCAATACTTAAATAGTGATGTGCAAGTATCTTAGATACCTTAGCTCCTGAATGTCTAATACCTAAACCAAAGATTAACTTATCTAGAGGATTCTTCTTAGACTCTTCAATTGCATTAAGTAGCTTATCTACACTCTTTTTACCCATTCTATCAAGATTAATTAATTCATCATACTTATCCTTTAATCTAAATATATCAGGTATATTAGTAATTAATTTCTTTTCATATAATACTCTAACTAATGAATCACCTAAAGTGTCAATGTCATAAGCAGGCTTAGATGCAAAATGGATTAACGCATTAATCTTCTTTTCACTACAGTCTTTATTTAAACAATAGTAATCAGCTTCACCCTCAACACGTGCAAGCGTACTTCCACAACAAGGACAAGTCTTAATAAACTCTACCTTTTTTGCCTGTGAATCTCTATCAGCTACATCAACTCTTACAACTTCTGGAATTACATCTCCTGCTTTACGAATGATTATAGAGTCTCCTTCATGAATATCACGCTCTAGAATGAAATCCTCATTATGCAATGTAGCACGAGAGATAACGGAACCTTGTACAAAGACAGGCTTAAAGTTTGCGACAGGGGTAATATTACCAGTTCTACCTACTTGATAAGTAATACTCTCTAACTTTGTCTTAACCTCTTCAGGTGGGAACTTATACGCAATAGCCCACTTAGGATACTTTGCGGTTACACCTAGTTCATCATGACTCTTTAAATCATTAACCTTAAGTACAATACCATCAATATCATATGGAAGAGATTGTCTAATCTCTTTCATATCATTAATATAGCTATAAACATCCTCAATTGTCTTACATAATCTAGAATTAGGGTTTACCTTAAAACCTAAATCCTTCATCTTGATTAGTGCTTCTTCTTGAGTTGTAACTTCTATTCCACTAGTTAAATAATATAAGAAACAATCAAGACCTCTCTTTGAAACAACCTTAGGGTCTAAAAGTTTAAGTGAACCGCTAGCTGCATTTCTGCAGTTTGCAAATAAAGGTTCCTCATTCTCTTCACGCTCAAGATTCAGTCTAATAAGACTCTTCTTAGGCATAAAGATTTCTCCTCTAACCTCTAAATCA
>CAVAIM010000043.1:0-7120 GCA_963588755.1 bacterium
TATAGCAGAAATTATTCTTATTCTAGCCCTTATTATATTTGTTATATCTGTTATTTTTAATATGGGTGATCCAGCTGAGATATGGCAAGCAATAGGAAATGCTAAATATCGATATTTTGCAGCTGCAATAGGATTTCTAGCTTTATATATAATTATTTATAGTATATCTATGATTATACTAGCAAGGTCAGCTGGTATAAAAGCGAAAATAACTGATATATTTTTAATATCAAGTTGTGAATTTTTCTTTAATGGTATAACTCCAGGAGCTGTTGGTGGTCAACCATTCCAAGTATTTGCATATAATCAACTTGGAGTTCCTGCAAGTAAATCTACAGGTGTAATTTTGACAAATTTCTTATGTCAAATGTTTGCACAACTTATAATATCATTAATGTCTTTAGCATATTACCCTCTAATTTTACAATATGCACCAGGAATGATTGCAATATTCTGGATTGGATTTGCAGTAAACTCTATAGGTTCACTATTCTTTATCTCTTTAGGTGGATCTAAGAGAGTGAGAAAAGTCATGGTAAAAATTGTAAATTGGTTCTGTGGTTTAAAGATTATGAAGCGTGCTAAGAATGCACCAGCTAAATTTGAAAGCTATTTAACTGATGCGCAAACTGCATTCTCTGAATGCTGGAAGAATAAGAAAGCATTCTTTTTTGCCCTAGCATCAAAGGTTTGCGCATATCTAGTACTTTATATGATTCCTTTCTTTATTTTGAAGGCTATAAATATGCCTCTGGGACACAATAGAGGACAAGTGGATGCAAGTATGTTATTTGAAATTATTTGTGTTACTAGTTTTGCGATGATGGCAGCTAACTATATTCCTACTCCAGGTGCTGCAGGATTCCTTGAATTTGCGTTTATGTTCTTTTTCCTACCTATTATCATTCAAGCAGGAGATGTTGCGACAGCACAAGAACAAGCTCAAGCTTCAGCAGGTGTGTTGTTATGGAGAGTTGTTACATATTACATATTAATGTTATTCTCATTTATTGATTATTTCATCTTTGTAAAGAAGAAACATGTATCTTATGCAAAGAGAGATGATGAAGAGGCTACTCCAGGTGAGGCAGTAGAAGACACTCAAGAAGTATCTGATGAAACTGTTTTAGAAGCTGAAGAAGTAGTTAAGTAATAAACATATGCAGTATTAAACTATAATGGTTTGATACTGCTTTTTCTTTTCATAAAATTTTGTTATTATTAAATTAATTAAAGGAGTTTATATATTATGCAACATGAATGTAGAATAACAGTTTTAGAAACTAAGGTATTTAATGATTATCAAGAAAAATATCTAGCTAATCCTAAATCAGGTGCTTGTCCTTGTTTTAAAAAAGGTGATACTTTCTTACTTAAAAGAACACCTACTCAAGATGATTTTTATCATTTAATGAATGGTAAATTTTGTGGTGAGGCATGGGATGCAATAAGTAGATATGTTTATACTGCTTTACAAGGTGGATCTATAATGCATGGATGGACTAATGATGAAAGAGTTATGATTGCATGTTGTAATGATGGTACTAGACCGGTTATATTTAAAATCGAAAGAATAGATATTCCTGAAACTGAAGAAGAAAGAGAATGGTTATCTAAACAAAATTTTAAAAATTCAATTGATATGCGAATACTGGATAAATAGTATTTAGATTATATGGAGAATGAAAAAAGAGACTCAAAGGTCTCTTTTTTAGTATATTATAATAGAAATGTCATATAGATAGGTAAATAAGTTATTTGATCATCATATGATAGTGGTTTAGGTGAAATAACTAATTTATTAAACTTTAATTGTGGATATTTTAGTTTTAATGTTGATAAACTAGAAGTGGTAAATCGTTTTGTTGATTTAACCTCTATTGCAGTCATTTTACCTTTAATAAATAAAACAAAGTCTATTTCGTATCGTTTATCATAATATTCGAATGTATGATAGAATAACTTTCTATTATTAGATATTAAACTTTCTACTACTAATGATTCGTATAATACTCCAAAATTAGCACCATCTAAGTTATTATTTCTAATTTTTAAATATGTTGTTTCACTATCCTCATTAGTATCACCAATTAAAGAACTTAACATTAATCCTACATCTAAAGGGTATAATTTAAAGTTGTTTTCTTCCTTCATTAGGGAACCAAAACTTAAATCTTGAGTGCGGTATATAGAATTAACAATCTTAGAATCTTCTAAATCTTTTAATGATCTCTGATAAGCTTGAACCATATGAGGGTTTCTTGCATTTGTTTTTACTCTTTTAGACCAAGATTTTAAGGCAGGTAACATAGAATTATAAATGTTTAATGTTTGTGTCTTAGATTTATCATCATGACGTCTTAAGTCGTCCTCATAAAGTTTTAATATGTCTTGTTTTTCTTTTTCACAACGCATAAATGATTTAGTATCTTGATATAAGGATACTACTTTTGGCATGCCACCTAATGTTAAATATAATCTAAAATCATCCATTAATTGATTGTGAACAGTTTCACTTATTGTTTTATGCTCATTATAAATGTTACGTAATAAATCACATTTATCTTTCCAACCAAAAGCCCAACAAAATTCTTCAAAATCCATTGGATGCATTTCAATTCTTCGCTCTTCGGAAGGAATTTGGATATCTTGAGTGTTTTCTCTAATAGATATTAAAGAACCAGTTTCAATATAGTCAAAACGACCATCTAGAACTAAGGCTTTTATAGCTTGTCTTGCTTGAGGGAAATGTTGTACTTCATCAAAGATAATTAAATCTCCTTTATTTAATGATTTACCATAAAATAAAAACAAATCTGAAAAGAATTGATCCATTGATAATGAATCGTAAGGATTTATCCTTTTGAATAATTTCTTTATATCATCTTGTGTATATGTAAAATCTATATAGATATAGTTATTATATTCATTCTTTGCAAATTCTTTAACTATAGTAGTTTTACCTACACGACGTGCACCTTCAATCAATAAAGCCGAATTTTTATTTGATTCATTTTTCCATTCAAGCATTTCTTTATATATTTTTCTTTTAAATTCCATGAGTATCACCACTCTTTCTAATTAAATAGTAGCATTTTCTAAATGAAATTTCAATCAAAGTGTAGCATTTTCTAAATGAAATATTGTCAAAATAGTAGCATTTTCTAAATGAAATTCTAGCCAAATAGTAGCATTTTCTAAATGAAACTAAAGAAATCGTGCGTTTTTAATGTAAAATTGGCTTTATAAAACGATTTAATTTGAGTTAAAATTATTAATAATTTATTGCCAGTAATGGTGTTGAAAGATCGAAACTTTAAATTTGATTTTTCTTGATATGCTTTGTTTACAAAGTAAAATTCATTTGTTATAATATTTAATGGTGATGAAAAGTGACAGAAAATAACGAAGTTAGTAATATGGAACTAGTCTTTGACGTAATCAGCGAATCAATCGAAATTATGTTTGACGAGTTTAAAGAAGATTATTTTACTTTATATAGTTATACAGTAAAAAACATCTTAGAGTCAGATATATTACAAGATGAGTTGAGTGATGAAGCTAAAGATAAACTTATTTCTTGTTATAAGAAATTAGAAGGTAAAGATATTTCAACTGAAGATATTAGAAAAGCTATTCAATCATTAATGTTAAGAGGTTTACAAGAAACTAAGAATAATAATGGAAATATTACACCTGATACAATTGGTATTTTATTTGCATATTTCATTTCTAAATTTGAACCAAAAGAAAGACATGTTAAGATACTAGACCCACTTGCTGGATTTGGTAATTTATTATTTACTCTTGAAAACCATCTAACACTAGATACTGAATTATATGCAGTAGAACATAACGAAGCGTTAGTTAATCTAATGAAGTTAAATTCTAATTTATTAAGTACTAATTTAAATATATATTTCAGTAATACATTTGATTCGAAAATAACTGGTATGGATTATGTTGTTTGTGACTTTGACTACTATGATTTAGTTGAAGATAGATACTTCCCATATGATGTTATTTTATATCATATGCAAAGTCTTAATGACAATGGTGTTTTCTTAACAACTATACCATCTGATTTCTTTAATTATGATAGAGAACAAAATTTCAAAAAGAAATTAATGGAAACTGGTTCTATAATTGGACTTGTTGAACTTCCTGATGAATTATTCAAGGGAGAGAAGAAGTCTATTCTTATCATTAAAAAAGAAGTGTTAAATGATAAGAAATGTTTAATGGTCAAACTACCAAGTTTCAATGAACCAAAGGAGTTTAATAATACTCTTATGCAAATTGAAAAGTGGTTTGAAGAAAATATAAATCAAAAATAAGTGAGGAATTAATTATGGCAAAAATTATGGCTGTAAATGCTGGTTCAAGCTCAATCAAGTTCCAATTACTTGATATGCCAGCTGAAGAAGTTATTGCTTCTGGTGTTATGGAGCGTATTGGTACTAAGGATGCAGACGGAAATGCATTAAATGGTATTTTTACTATTAAGTACAATAAGGACGGACAAAAGGTTAAAGAAGAAACTCAACCATTACTTCCAACTCATGCTGAAGGTGTTGAATTATTATTAAAGACATTAGTAGAAAAGCATATCGTTGAAAAGTTAGAAGAAATTACTGGTGTAGGTCACAGAGTAGTTCAAGGTGGAGAATATTTCAAGGATTCTGCTTTAATTGATGGACCAGATGGTACAGTTATTAATAAGATATTAGAACTTGCTGACCTTGCTCCACTTCACAATAGAGCTCACGTTGTTGGTATGCGTGCTTTCATGAAGGCTTTACCTTCAGTTCCTGAAGTTGCAGTATTCGACACAACATTCCATCAAACAATGGCTGAAGAAGCATATATGTATGCTACTCCATATGAATGGTATACTAACTATGGTATCCGTAAGTATGGTGCTCATGGTACAAGCCACAAGTATGTTTCTCAAAGAACTGCTGAATTAATCGGTAAGCCACTTGAAGAATCAAAGATTATCGTATGCCACTTAGGTAATGGTGCTTCAATCAGTGCTGTTAAGGGTGGTAAGTGTATTGACACATCAATGGGTCTTACACCACTTGAAGGTATTCCAATGGGAACTCGTTCAGGTAACATCGATCCAACTGCTTTACAAGTTGTTGCAAAGCATGAAGGAAAGAATATTGATGAATTAATCAATGTTTTAAATAAGCAATCAGGTTTACTAGGTATGGGTGGAAGAACTAATGACGCTCGTGACGTAACTAAGGGTATGAACGAAGGAGACCATAGATGTATTATGGCATTCAACGTTCAAGCTAAGAGAATCGTTGACTATATCGGTAGCTACTATGTTTACATGGGTGGTGTTGACGCTATCGCATTCACAGCTGGTATGGGTGAAAACTTAACTCACTTACGTGAAAAGATTTGCAACCGTTTAGCTGTTTTAGGTGTAACTTTAAACAAAGAAGTTAACAATGCTACTTACGGTGCAGAAGCTCGTATTTCTGGTGATGACTCTAAGGTTCAAGTTTGGGTTGTTCCAACAAACGAAGAAGTTATGATTGCTCGTGACGTTGTTCGTATCGGTAATGTTAAGTAATTAAATAACTATTAATTGAAGTTCTATTCTTTTAAAGAGTAGGACTTCTTTTTTTATGCATTAAAAAAGGCCTTGCCTTCGCAAAGCCTTTAATCAATAGATTTTAAAGAAGTATTCATATTTATTTTCTTTATTTTGTTTTGAGTTAATAAGAATACAATAACTATAAATACAAGAGATATTCCAAACGCAAGTATATAAGAAGTTACCTTAATACTTTCAACTCCACCAAACACCATCATTCTAAATACAACATCTAAGAATGTTATACCTAGAGGAATACCAACTATTACACCAATTAAAGCTGTAATAAATATTTCTCTATAAATAAATCCTTTAACTTCTTGAGTGTTATAACCTAATACCTTTAGAGTTGCAACCTCTCTTACACGTTCACCTATATTCATAGTTGTAAGGTTATATAAGACTAGAACTGAAAGAAGTAAGGCAAATACAATTATCGCAATAGATATAACTTTGATAGTATCATTACTATCAATTTTGAATCCATTAATCACAATCTCTTGATCAGCTACATCATATAATCCAAGTCCTGCCATTACAAGAAGAGTAGCTAGAGCTATAGATACTACTATCATATAGAATCTAGATTTATATCTAAACATATTACGAATAGTAGCTTTATATTTAAATGATAATTTATTAAATAATTTAGTATGTTCAAGTAATATTTGTTTACCATTATTTAGTGCTTTTTGTCTAAATAAGTTTGCAGGAATATCTTCGGTATGTTTTTTAGTACTATAATGTGTTACAAGAAGAGTTATTACAACCATAAATATACTTGTAATAAGTCCTATAGAATAAGATACCTTATGAGTCATTTCTGGCATATAGAATACTCCGCCGAACGCATCATATACAATGTTTGGAATAATAAATACACCAGTTATTAATCCTATTAATGTACCAATAAGAGTAGATACAAATGCGAATGTTAGATACTTAAATTCTATTTTAGAATTTGAGTATCCTAGTGATTTTAAACAACCAATAGACTTTCTTTCCTCATCAACTAGTCTAGACATATTAGTTAATGTTACTAAGGCTACAACAAGTATAAAGAAGATAGGGAATAGTAGTGCAATTACATCTACTTTATCACATATATTAACTAGGAATGCATAAGACATATTTTCATCAAGTGTTAATATACTAAAAGATTCAGTTGAAAACTCTCTTTCTAATTCGTTTTTAACATCATCTCTTAATGATTTATATTTATTACTGAAATATGAATAATTAGTATCAATATGAATATAGATATCAGTAGATATTAAATATGAACCAAATGGATTATATTCCTTAGATAAATATATTATATTATCTAAATATTCATTAGTAATCTGATTAAATTCACCACTTTTTCCACTCAAAAGTGGATTAGATACAATACCTACAACAGTATAAGAAGTACCATATAAAGTATATGTATCTCCAATATTTAAAGAAGCGTCTTTATTTGATTCCTCTACAACTATTTCTAGATTATTAGAAGGATATTTACCT
>CAVAIM010000044.1:0-6943 GCA_963588755.1 bacterium
GAAATAAAGATATATTATCTAATAAGTTTATAATTGATAATTTACATAATATAAGTCCTTCTATAGTTATTCCTGAAGAAGATTTGAATAAAGAAATTAATAATCAAGAACTTATTGGAACATCTTATATATTCTTAAATAAAGAATGTTCTAAGTTTAGTTATGTAATTGTTGAATCATTATATACTCAAATTTATGCAGATAAAGTCTCAGTTAATGTCTTACTTAATATTAATTCATTTGAGACAGTAGTTAATCTTAACTTCTCTAAGGTTAATGGAGATAACTATCTAGAACTTAAACTTGAATCAGCAAGTATAGGTAGTATTAGTGTAGATAAATCAAATAGTGATGTAATCATGAACTACATTGAAAATGGTCTTACTACTAAGATGATGTATGTAAATGATAATAATAACTTTGTAATTGATTTAGGTGTCTATGAATCTGAAAAATTTAAGGGTGCTTTAATCTACTCTTATTTTCATAGTGTATATGATTTAGAAGATGGACAAGTTAAAATAAGTTATAAAATTTCGTAAGTAATAAAGGTGTTTAATAAAATGGGATTAAGTTATAAAGAGAAAATATTTTTAAGAAATTCAGACTTTTCTTATACTGATAAGATAAAGCCTCAAAGTATATTACAAATAGCTGAAGAAGTTGCGGGACGTCACGCTTTTGAGTTAGGTAATGGATATGAAACCTTGAAAGAACGTGGTCTTGCGTGGGTATGTGTTAGAACTAAGTTTGAAATCTTATCTAATCTTGAAAATGGGAAAGACGCGGTTATCGAGACATATCCAGTTAAACCAGGTCGTATCGACATGGATAGAAGCTATGTATTCTACACTCTAGATGGTAATGTAGCCATTAAAGGTACTACTCGCTGGATATTAATAGACTTTAATACAAGACGAATTCAAAGAACTAGTGTTATTGAATATCCTTTTGACGAGGTTATGCTTAGCCAAATTGAAAACATGAGCAAATGTGTAATTGATGAGAGTGTTGTATTAAATAATAGAGTTGATTTTAAGACTCAAATAAATGATTTAGATCATAATCTACATGTAAATAATACTAGATATGTAGAACATGTATTTAATACTTTTGATATTGATGAGAAAAGAGAAATCAAATCATTTGAAGTAGAATATGTAAAAGAATTAAAATATGGAACAAACGCATATTTATTATATGATGATACTAAATCTCATTATAAGATGTTTAATCAAGATAATGAACTATCATTTATTATGAATATAGAATGGAGATAATTATGGATAATGTATTAAATTTTATTGATTTTTTAAAGACTTCTACTAATCCTTATGAAGCAGTTAAATCTTTAAAAGATATGTTAGTTAAAGCAAATTATATTGAATTAAATGAGTATAATAAGTTTAATTTAAATCTTGGAGGAAAGTACTTTGTAACTAGAAACAATTCTAGTATCATAGCTTTCCAAATCCCAACGGATTTATCTGATTTATCATTTAATATTTCAGCAAGTCACACGGATTCACCAACATTTAAAATTAAACCTTTTAATGATATTGTTATTCAAAATGAATATCATATGTTAAACACTGAAGTTTATGGAGGACCTATTTATTCATCATTCTTTGATAGACCATTATCTATCAGTGGTAGAATGTTTGTTAAAGATGGCGCAAAGATTAAAGAAGTACTAGTAAACTTTGATAGAGATTTACTTGTTATACCTAATGAATGTATTCATTTTAATAGAGCGGTAAATGATGGTAAAACATACAATGCACAAATTGATCTTTTACCTTTACTCGGTAAAGATAAAAACTTAACGACTTTAATTGAAGAAGAATATAATGTATCTAAAGATGATATCTTATCATTTGATTTAACTTTATATTCTCGCTTTAGAGGTGCTAAGTTTGGAGCTAGTAGTGAGTATTTCATGGCTCCTCAAATTGATGACTTAGAATCAGACTACGCTTGTTTCAAGGGATTTATTAATGCAAGCCCAAACAAGTCTATCAATATCTGTGTAGCATTTGATAATGAAGAAGTAGGAAGCCAAACTAAACAAGGTGCTGAATCTACATTCTTAATTGATACAATTAATAGAATTAAGGCTTCTTTAGGATTAAGTGATGAAGATATCAAGATTGCATTATCTAAGTCATTAATGGTATCTTGTGATAATGCGCATGCAGTTCATCCTAATGATCAAAATAAGACTGATCAATTAAACAAAGTATTCATGAATAAGGGTATTGTAATTAAACATAATGCAAACCAACATTACGCAACTGACGGTGCAAGTGATGCAATATTTAAATATATATTGAGTAAGAATAATGTTAAATATCAAGATTTCACAAATAGATCTGATGTAAGAGGTGGAGGTACTCTAGGTGCAATCTCTACATCTCAAGTATCAATTAAGACAGTTGATATCGGTCTAGCTCAACTTGCAATGCATTCATGTGTTGAAACTGCAGGATGTCAAGACATTGATTATTTAATTGATGGTATGAAAGCATTCTACAATAGCCATATAACTATTAAGGAAGACGAGATAGTAGTAGAATAATGTATATTGAAGAAAGTGTTTGGAGAGATTATTTAGATAATAATAAGGACTTATTTATACTTGTATCTAAAAGTTTTATAGAAGATTATAAGGACTTTAGTAATAATTTAAATAATTTAATAGAAGATAAGAATATTAAAAATATTCATGAATTACTTCATGAATTAAAAGGGGTAGTATTAAATCTAGGGGCTAAAGAATTATATAATGCAGTACTTAATGCATTAGTATATGTTCGAGAAAATTCAATTAACATTGAATCACTAGAAACATTAAAGAATGTATTTAACAATACATATCAAGAATTAGACAAAATAATAAAGGAAGCTTGAAGCTTCCTTTATTTTATTGTTGATTTAAAACCTTCAACGCTCTTAGATTCATACATCGCATCATCAGCTCGCTTGTATAATGTTGTGAAAGTGTCTTTTGATTTAGTGTTAAAGAATGTACCACCTAAAGAGATTGTAAAATTATTTACAACGTTCTCTATAACTATTTCTTTTATATATTTTGTAATGTCAGAAAATAATTTAGATACATCTTTCTTAGTAGTAATTTCTTTAGAGAAGATTGCAAACTCATCTCCACCTAGTCTAAAGACGATATCGCCTTGATTTGCAGCACGTTCTAGGGCTTTCGCAGTAAGGATTATTACTTGATCTCCTACTTGATGACCATATTTATCATTGATTGATTTAAAATGATCACAGTCTAGGATAGCGAAGAAACCACTATCTAGACTAGATATATTTTCTTCAATATACTTTTGACCATATCCACGGTTATATATACCAGTTAATAGGTCAGTTTGTGCAGATTCAGTTAAAGCCATTTCTCTTTGTTTATTAAGTTCAATAATTTCTACTGCAAAGATGAAACTTTGAATCTTATCATCTACTACATCCTCTTTAATGATAATACCTTTACACCAACCATAATGTTTAGAAATAAATTCAATTGATATACTAGTTTTATCTTTAAGACGATTATCTAAAGTTGTGATGTCTAAGAATTCAATTAGTGTTTGTTTAAAAGGAGTAGAACATGTTTCTTCAATTACAAAAGGCATAGCCTCTTTATAATTAGCTGTAGTTTTTGCGATAGATTCATATACATCATTAGTTGTATTAATAACAGTATAACTTTCATGTACTAAATCTATCCTAAATAAAGAAGCATAAATAGAAGTTAGAGTTTTATAAGCTTTATTTAAACCTTCAGTGAATTTAGCATTTTGTTCTTTAATAATGTTGTCAATGATTCTAAAACCACATACAACTTTAAGTGGTTCATCGTCATGAGAACTTATAGAATAAGTTGCAGTATAGTAATGAATTTTAGATTCATTATCTAAAACACGGTAAGAAAGGTCAAAAGTTTTACATGTTTTAAATCTTTCACGGATACTTTTAATAGATAATTTATCTAGAAACATATCATAATCTTCTTTATAAATTCTACTTTGAGCATAGCGTTTTAACATTGTTTCATAGTCAAAAGCGTCAGCTACCTCAGTGATTCCGTTAGTAACATATCCTTCAAGCTTAATGATTCTTGCAAGAGATGTTTCAACATCAATTTCATATACATTTAAATATTTCATTGTAAGAGCGGTTATTAATCTAGAATTATCCATAATCGTATCTCCTATCATATAATATTATTATACAACAAGTATAAACTAATGTCTATTTTCTGACCGCAAGGGTAGATAAAATAGCGTTATCAGGGTCTATATATATTGTTTTTTCATGAGTTATACTTACAAAACATTTTCTCTTACCTGGTATAGATTTAATATACTTTACTTTAGTATAGTTTACAGGTACAGAAGAAGAGGCTTTAAGAGGAGAATATAAAGAGGCTATATTTGCACAAAGTCTAATCTCATCCTCAGTATAATCATCACTCTTTTGAAGCACTACATGGCTTCCTGGTGCATCTTTAACATGGAACCATAATGAATCCTTGTGAGCTAGTTCATGAGTTACCATTTCATTTTGTAAGTTGTTCTTACCTACTAGAATTAAAGAATCATTATATTCATAAGTTAAGATTTTAGGTTTAGCTTGTTTTGTTTGTTTTTGATTTGAAGTTAGATAATGTTCTTTAATAAGTTCATCTTGAATTTGAAGTACATCATCAACTACTTGAGCATTCTCAACTTGTGTCTTTAATAGATTGAAGTATTCAATCTCATCAAGTGCAATCTCTTTTTCTTTATTTGCATAAACTATAGTATTCTTACTCTTTTTATATTTCTTAAAGTAGTTATTCGCATTCTCTTTAATATAAAGTTTTGGATCTAGTGGAATAGTGATATCCTCATTAGTATAATAGTTTAATACTGTAATCTTATCTAGTTTCTTATCTATATAAGAATTTGCAATCAATAACTCACCGTATAACTTATAGATATCAGCTCTTTCTGCTTTAGCTATATCTTCATCAAGCTTAACTATTTTCTTTTTGTTCTTTTGAATTAACTTATCAATAAATTGAGAGATATTATCAGTCTTAGACTTAATTCTATCTTTTAGTGATACACTTGAGTAGAACTCATCAAGTGCTTTTGAGTATGTTTCGAATTTAGAGGCTCCATCAGTATAGTAATAATTAATATCTTTAAAATCCTTACTAATACATGGAGTATTAGAATTAATTAGTTCAATAAAATTAGTATACTTATCCCCTTCAAATACCTTGATAGCCGCATTATAAGATAGACCTAATATTTTATTAGTTAATTCTTTAGGTGTAGTTGATTCTGATAATATAGTATTAATTTCCTCATTACTTAATTTATAAGGATTAAGTTTATTTAAGGTATCAGGATATTCATATGATCCGTTAGGCATAACTGAACGCATCTCAGATATCCCTATATGTCTTAGAGCCTCAATAATCTTAGAATCCTTAACAATAATTAAATTAGAATATCTACCCATTATTTCAACTATTAATGATACTTTTTCAAAATCACCTAATTCATTATATCTAGAAGTAGTTATATTCATAATTCTATCAGTTTCATGAGTTATAATAGAATCAATGATAGCTCCTTCAAAATATTTTCTAAGTAACATAGTAAAGCTCTTAGGTTCTTTAGGAAAAGAATAAGCCTTATCAGTAATATTTATTCTAGGGTAATTAGGAGAAAGTGAAATTAAAACACGGTAATTATTTCTATTTCTTCTAATAGTAAATAAAAACTCATATTCACTCACTTCTTGAACCTTATCAATACGTCCTGTAGATAAGTTATTTAATTCAATAGCTAATTTATAAAAGAATATACCATCTAACATATAAAAATACCTCAATCGTTTTAGTAATTATAACATAAGTGTTTGATAAAATATAACTATTTCATACCCCTTTAAATTAAAATAAAGTTATGTTAAAATAGGTTCAAGGAATTTGAGGTATTATGATTTATGAAACTAAATGATAAAGGTTTATTAGTAGTGCTATCTGGTCCAAGCGGTGTTGGTAAAGGTACTGTAAGAAAAGCTTTATTTAATATGCCAGAACAAAATTTTGTATACTCTGTTTCTATGACTACTCGTCCTATGCGACCTGGAGAAGTAGATGGTAAAGATTACTTCTTTGTAACTAAAGACGAATTTGAACGTCGTATCGAAGAAGGAAAGTTCCTAGAACATGCAGAATTTGTTGGTAATTATTATGGTACACCAATAGACGAAGTTAATAAGCAACTAGACAATGGTAAAGAAGTTATTCTTGAAATTGAGGTTGAAGGAGCCCTTCAAGTAAGAGAAAAATGCAAGGATGCTGTATTTATTTTCCTTGTACCACCTTCTAAGGACGCGTTATACAATAGACTTAAGAGACGTGGCACAGAGAGTGAAGAGGTTATTCAAGAACGAATTGCGAAAGCAAATAGAGAGTTCAAGCTAGCAGCTAAGTATGATTACATCGTTGTAAATGATGAAGTTAACAATGCGGCTGATAGAATTATGGCTATCATTAGAGCTGAGCATGCGAAAACTTGGAGATCTATACATAAATATGAAGAATTACTTGATATTGATAAATAAGGAGAGATAATATGGAAAACAAGAATTTAAATGGAATGCGTTATCCATCAATTGATGCACTAGTTGGTAAAGATGATGAGTTTGTCTTAGAAAGCGGAGAAAATTATTCTAAGAAACACACTAAATACCAAGTAGCTTATCTTGCAGCAAAAAGAGCTCATGAAATCGAAAACGATGAAAAAGATAGAGAAGTTTTACTTAAAAAAGCTGAAGATGATGAAACTATCGACATTGAAATGAAAGAAATTGATGATCAAAATCAACATCTATGCGTAAAACCAGTAGGTATGGCTTTAGAAGA
>CAVAIM010000045.1:0-6817 GCA_963588755.1 bacterium
GAACTAAAGAAGGTCTTGCAATCTATCCTAAAACTTTAAAACAAATAGAATATGTAGAAGCTCTTCGTACTAAAGATATGGTATTTGTGGTTGGTCCTGCTGGTACAGGTAAAACATATTTAGCTGTTGTATATGCAGTATCTATGCTTAAAAAAGGACAAGCTAAAAGAATTATATTAACTCGTCCTGCAATTGAGGCTGGAGAATCACTTGGTTTCTTACCAGGAGACTTAAAAGAAAAAGTAGATCCATATCTTAGACCTTTATATGACGCACTATATGATATGTTAGGCGTTGAAACTGTAACTAATTATATAGAAAAAGGTATTATTGAAATAGCACCACTAGCTTATATGAGAGGAAGAACGTTATCTGATGCAATTTGTATTTTAGACGAAGCTCAAAATACAACTGAAATGCAAATGAAGATGTTCTTAACTCGTCTAGGTTTTAATTCTAAGATGATTATTACTGGTGATATATCTCAAATAGACTTACCAAATGGTAAGAAGAGTGGTCTTATTACTGCAATAAATATATTAAATAATATTAAACAAATAGGTATTACTAAGTTTGAACATTTAGATGTTGTAAGACATCCTTTAGTTCAAAAGATATTAGAAGCTTACGAGAAAATAGAAAATAAGTAAGGAGTTGATTATATGAGAGGCGATTTTCATTCGCATACATCATATTCTGATGGCTACTATACACCTGATGTGGTTGTAAAAAGAGCTAAGGAACATGGCTTAGATGTTTTAGGTATTACTGATCATGATTCAGTATTTGGAGTAGATGAAGCATTCATAGAAGGTCAAAAGATTGGTTTATATATCATTAAAGGATTAGAATTATCTACTACAATTGGTAAAGATAATTGTCATCTTATTGGATATTTTAAACATAACATTGTACCAAAGGAAATGTATGAATTTTCTAAGTCAATTATAGATTCTAGAAAAGCTCGTGCTACAAAGATGATGACAAATATCTCTAAAACATTTAATGTTAAAATTGATTTAGATGATTTATTAAGTGGAACAATTATTACAAGAGGTAATATGCATTCTAATTTAATTAAGAATAATCCTGATAAAGATATTAAAGAATTGTCTTTCATGGTATCAAATGAATCTCCTTGTTATATTCCTGCCTCTAAGATGAGCGCAATAGACGGAGTAAAATTACTTAAAAGTATGGGAGCAACAATAATCCTTGCGCACCCTACTTTAATGGATTATGAAAATGTTAAAGAAGTTTGTAAAATGGGTATTGATGGACTTGAGTGTATTTACCCTAAGAATAAGGAAGGCGAAGAACTTAAGTTTAGAGAACTTGCAAAAGAACATAATTTATTTGTTTCAGCAGGTTCTGATTTCCATGGAGATTTCATCAAACATGCTGAACTTGGAACTTGTTACTTAGAATCAAGTGAACTTGAAACCTTATTAAACAAACTTGAAATTGAGGTTAAATATGAAAATAACTAAAGCAGAATTTATAAAAAGTGGTACTAACAAGAGCCATATGCTTGAAGGTGGACTTCCTGAATTCTTATTTTGTGGAAGATCTAATGTTGGTAAATCAAGTTTTATAAATGGTTTATGTAATAGAAAGAATCTTGCAAAAACATCTTCAAAACCAGGTAAAACAATCACATTAAATATGTTTAAGATTAATGATAAGATCATATTTGTTGACGTTCCTGGTTATGGTTATGCAGTTAGATCAAAGACTCAAATCGAAGAGTTTGGTAAAATGATTGAAGAATATATTACAACTCGTAATGAGCTTAAGATGGCATTCTTACTTGTTGATATTCGTCATGCACCAACTAATGATGATGTAACTATGCTAGAATTCTTAAGATACTATAAGATAAAGACAACTGTAATTGCGACAAAGTATGATAAGATTACAAGAAATCAATTACCTAAACAATTAAAGTTAATTAGAGAAACATTAAATTTAGCAGATGAAGAATTAATTCCTGTTTCAAGTGAAACTAAATTTAATATGGATAAAGTTGAAGAAATTTTTGATAATTTCTAAAATTTGGTTTACTTTTTGCAAAAATAGATTATATATTGATTGAATTTTGATTTTGGAGGATTTATGAGCAAAATTAATTTAGATACATTAGTAAAATTTTTAAAAGAAAAAGGATTTATTTATCAAGGTAGCGAAATCTATGGTGGTCTTGCAAACTCTTGGGATTACGGTCCACTTGGTGTAGCACTTGAAGATAATATTAAGGCTAGCTGGAAGAAGAAGTTCATTCAAGAATCTCCTTATAACGTTGGTCTTGATAGTGCTATTATTATGAACCCTGAAACCTGGGTTGCAACTGGTCACGTTGGTGGATTCTCAGATCCATTATGTGATTGTAAAGCTTGTAAGAGCCGTTTCAGAGCTGACAAGATTATTGAAGATTTCACTGAAGGTAAGGTTAGTGGAGATGGTATGTCTAATGAAGAACTTATGCAATTCATTAAAGATAATCATATTCCATGTCCTAACTGTGGTGCACATGATTTTACTGACATTCGTCAATTTAATCTAATGTTTAAGACATTCCAAGGTGTAACAGAAGACACTAAGAACACTGTATATCTTCGCCCTGAAACAGCTCAAGGTATCTTTGTAAACTTTAAGAACGTTCAACGTTCAATGAGAAAGAAAGTACCATTTGGTATTGGTCAAATTGGTAAATCATTCAGAAATGAAATTACTCCAGGTAACTTCATTTTCAGAACTAGAGAATTTGAACAAATGGAACTTGAATTCTTCTGCAAACCAGGTACTGAAGATGAATGGTTCACATATTGGAGACAATATTGTTATGACTTCTTAATCTCTATGGGTGTATCTAAAGATGATTTACGCTTCAGAGATCATGAAAAGAAGGAACTTGCTTTCTATTCAAAAGCTACAACTGATATTGAATACAACTTCCCTTGGGGATTTGGTGAGTTATGGGGTATCGCAAGCCGTACTGATTACGACTTAAAGCGTCATATGGAACATTCTAAAGAAAACTTAGAATACCTTGACCCTGAAACTAACACTAAGTATGTACCATACGTTGTTGAACCATCTGTAGGTGTAGGTAGAATGCTTCTTGCAATTTTATTCAGTGCTTATGATGTAGAACAACTTGAAGGAAATGATACAAGAGAAGTATTAAGATTAACTTATAATCTTGCTCCATACAAGGTTTGTGTATTACCTTTAATTAAGAAGGTTCATGCTGAAAAGGCTAATGAAATATTTGCTAAATTCGCTAAGGCTTTCCCAACTACATATGATGAATCAGCTGCAATTGGTAAGCGTTATAGAAGACAAGATTCAATTGGTACACCATTCTGTGTTACAGTTGATGATAATACATTAAACAATGGTACTGTTACTTTAAGAGACAGAGATACAATGCAACAAATTACATTACCTGTTGATGAAGTAATTGAATATGTTAATAAGAAGTTAGAATTTTAATATTAAATAGGGAGGTATTATGATTGATCAAGCAAAGATAGATGAAATTAATGAAAAAACTGATATAGTTGAACTTGTCAGTCAATATACCAAACTAGAAAAATCTGGATCAAATGAATATAAAGGATTGTGTCCATTCCATGATGAAAAGACACCTTCCTTTATGGTATCCACAACTAAAAACTTAGCTGTATGTATGGGTTGCCATACAGGTGGTAAGCCTATAACATTCTTACAAAAGGTTAAAAAGATATCTTTTGAGGATGCTTGCATAGAACTTGCTGAGAAAGCTAATATTGAACTTAATATAAAGAAGTATAATAAGGGACCTGATTATTCTAAATATTACAAGTTGATGGCAGAGGCTTCTAAATTTTATCAGTATACACTTAAAAATACCGAGACTGGTAAAAGAGCCTTAGAGTATTTAAAAAACCGTGGTATTACTGATGAATTAATTGAAGAATTTAACATTGGACTTGCACCTAATCAAGATAATGCTTTATATCAAACACTTAAAAACTTAGATAATAAGTTTACTGAAATTGATATGATTGATTGTGGTCTTATTAAACAAAGTGATAAAACTAAAGAGTTTTATGATATGTTTAAGAATAGAATTATGTTTCCAGTTTGTGATAAACTTGGTAACGTAATTGCATTCTCAGGTAGAATATTCAATAACGAAGTCGATCAGCCTAAATATATCAACTCAAGTGAAACTGTAATATTTAAGAAGAATCAAGCCTTGTATCATATTGATAAAGCTCAACCTCAAATACTTAAAACTAAAAGAATTATCCTTCATGAAGGACAAATGGATGTAATTGCGGCTACTAAGGCTGGATTTGGTGAGGCTGTTTGTTCAATGGGTACTGCATTAACTCAAAATCAAGTGAAATTGATTCATGAATTTGCAGAAAAAGTTGTGCTTTGTTATGATGGAGATAGTGCCGGAATTAATTCAATGCTTAAAGCCATTAAATTAATTAAAACTGAAAATATTGAATTATCTGTTGTAAAACTTCCAGATGGCCTAGACCCTGATGAATATGTTAATAAATATGGTGAAGAAGAATACAAAAAGTATTTTGAATCCCATATGCAAAGTCCTAATGATTTCATTTATGAATATATTAGAACTGATAAAGAAAACTTATCTATTGATGAAATTGATAAGATAAAAAATATATTATTTAAGTTTCTAAATACTCTATCTAGTAGAGTACTTGTAGAAGGTTATTTAAAACGTTTTTCGGAAGATACAGGTATATCTTTTGCCTCACTTATGGTTGATTACAATTCAGTGATTTCAAAAGCTGGATTTGTAAACAATTATGAAACACAACAAATAGTAAAACCTAATACTAATAAACGTAATTTAAATAATTTACCAGAATATACTGATGAATATTGGTCAAATTTATTATATAGATTAAAAGCTCAACTTAAATTATTTAAATATGCGATGGTTTCTAAAGAAAATGCGATGAAACTTGATGGTATTACAGAAAATAATGTTCCATTGTTTTATTGTTTTGATACACAACATCAAGAATTATGGATGACTTTAATTAATGATTATTATGTTCATAATGATGAATTTAATGAAGGAATCTTCTATGAATATTTAAATAGTAAACAATATAAATGTTGGGTAAGTGATATTTCAACCTTTAAGGTTGAGTTTGGTGATGAAAACTTTTCGGAAAACGAAATCAACTCTTCAGTGAATGCCTGCTTTAAATCTTATGAAGCAAAGGTGTTTAGTGAAAAAAATAAGAATTTCTCTAATCTTACCGAAGATGGAAAAATTCAAGCTTTAAAAGCTAGATTATCTCAAATGAGAGCTATAGATAAAAAACGTAATAAAAAGGAGAAATAATAAATGGCAAAAATTAACTTTGATGAAGTATGTGCTACACTTGCAGCACAAGCTTTAGATTCAAACACAATTGAATCAAAAGAAATAACTAAATATTATTCTGTTGATTCAGATGAATATGATAAAGTTGTTTCATTCCTTGACGAACAAGGTATTACAGTAAAGGAAAGCGAAGATACATTCGAAGAAGATATCGAAGGACCAAGTGCTGATGATATTATTGATGATGTTGAAGATGAACCACTTACAAATGAATCACTTGAAAAGCTAGCTGCAACTGTTAAAGTAAATGATCCAGTTAGACTTTACTTAAAGGAAATTGGTAACATTCCACTTTTAACTCATGATGAGGAAGTAAAGTATGCGCGTGAAATAGAAGCTGGTAAAAAGGCTAAAGCTCGTCTTGATGAAATCGGTTGGGATAATGACGGTAAGATTAGTGATGAAGAATATCAAGAATTACTTGATATTGATGAAAAAGGTGACATCGCACGTGATAAACTTGCAGAAGCTAACCTTAGACTTGTTGTAAATAGCGCTAAAAAGTATACAGACAGAGGTCTTGCCTTCCTTGACTTAATTCAAGAAGGTAATATGGGTCTACTTAGAGCTGTTGATAAGTTTGAAGTAGATAAGGGATTCAAATTCTCTACTTATGCTACATGGTGGATTCGTCAAGCAATCACTCGTGCTGTTGCTGACCAAGCTAGAACTATTCGTATTCCAGTACACATGGTTGAAACTATTAATAAATTAATGCGTATTCAACGTCAATTAGTTCAAGACTTATCAAGAGAACCAACTCATGAAGAAATTGCAGAAAAGATGGGAATTTCAGTTGATAAAGTTCAAAATATCTTAAAGATTGCTCAAGAACCTATTTCTTTAGAAAAACCAGTAGGTGAAGAAGAAGATTCTTCATTAGGTGATTTCGTAGCTGATACAACTGCACAAGATCCATATGAATATACTCAAAAGAATAAATTAAGAGAAGAATTAGATTCAGCTCTTGCAACTCTTACAGACAGAGAAGAAATGGTCATTAGATATCGTTTCGGATTATGTGATGATAAGAAACCTAGAACTCTTGAAGAAGTAGGTCAAATTTTCCACGTAACTAGAGAACGTATCCGTCAAATTGAATCTAAAGCACTTAATAAATTAAGAAGAAATTCTAATAAGAAATTAAAAGATTTCCTTGAAAGATAATATGGATAGATTAGATTTTATTGCATCTTTATCAAGTGGATTAAAAAGTGTTGTTGATTGCGGATGTGACCACGCATATACTTTAATTAACTGTATAAAAAAATATGGTGTTGAAAAGGGCTTAGGACTCGATGTTAATGAGAGTCCTTTAGCTCAAGCAAGAAAAAATGTTATAGAAAATCATTTAGAAGACTCTATAGAATTAGAACTTGCAGACGGACTTACTAG
>CAVAIM010000046.1:0-6776 GCA_963588755.1 bacterium
CATTTGGTCTATGCTTCACATTCTTCATTGATGGTTGGGATAAAGATTGCTACAACGCAGTTGCTGGAACATCAATGACTGGTGGTTCAATGGTATTTGGATTAAGTACTACTACTGCTGATACTAACTAATTCAATTAACAGAATAAAATTTAACAATTAAAATATATAAGCCCACCTTCGGGTGGGTTTATTTTGATTGTAAACTTAATTAAAAACTAAATAATAAATATATTTAACTTTTACTTAAATTTACAAGCTATAAAGGAGGTAAAGATATGAATCATTATATTAGAAAAATATATTTCTCACTATTTTTATCCTTTCTTGTAGTACTTACAACAGTTACTACTACATTTGCTTTCCTTCAAACTAATAGAAATGTTTTAATAGACCAATTCTCTCTTAATATAGGAGGAAATGGTTCAGGCTCTAATAATAAGAATGGAGAGCTAGTATTATCTATAGATGGGATTAACTTCTCTAATGAATTATCAGAATATGATTTAAAGAAGGCTATACTAAATTCTAGAGGTTATACTACTTCTAGTTTAGATAAGAATACTATTGATAATATATATAATAGAGAAGTTAAACTATTAGATATAACTCCTACTAATTATTTAAATCTAACAGAAGGATTTACAACACTTAATCATTATGATAGTAGTGTAGTATCAAGTGGATTAATATCATTTGATTTATATGTATCTACTACAAATAAAAACTATATAGATGGTAACTACTTAACTCTATACTTCTCAGATGATCTAATGACAGAGCGTTCTGAATCAGTATCAGCTGATCTTCTAGTAGATATGGATGATATTCATCCAACATTAGGAAGAATACCTAATAAGATTATGGTGAATGCGGCTAACGCTGCAAGACTTGGTGTTGTAACATATGAGACTATGGAAGTAGGAAAACCAGTAGACTCAAAACAAGTATCTAGTCAAATCTATAGATTTGATGATAATAAGTGTTCTAGTGTTGACACCTATAACTTTGGTGGTATAACACCTAAGTTTATAGATAGTGAAGCAGGAACTTATCAAGTAGATCCTGAAGATGCTAATTATTCTGATGGTTATACATATAATACTATGCAAAAGTATTATAATACTATTATGAATGATAAGATTACTGATAGTATGTTAAATGATTCTAATCTTATATATAGAGATTCATATGATAAATATATCTATAACTCTAATATATTAGATACTAGTTATAAGTTAACATATGGTAAAATGGTTAAATTAAAGATATACATTTGGATTGAAGGATGGGATAGTGATTGCTTCAACGTCATCCTTAAATCTAATGTAGCTATAGATTTAAAGTTTACTACATATTCTTCTGATGAAGAAAACTTGTAAAATATAGTATTTTTAGATAAAATAATATTATATTTAAATTTAGTGGAGGTTATTATGCCAGAGAAGAAAGAAAGTAAAGGACTTACTATATTTAAAATAGTAATGAATGTAGTCTTTTATATAATTTTAATATTTATATTTATATGTTCTATTGCCAACATCCGTGCCGGATCTAAGGTTGACTCTATGCCAAATGTCTTTGGTAGAGGTTATCTATCAGTTCAAACTGACTCAATGGTAGGAAATCACGATAACTCATTCTCATCAGGTGATATGATTGTAGTTAATGTAATTGAGAAGAACAAACAAGAAGTTGCGAATAACTTGAAGGTTGGAGATATCATTACATTCTATGATTCAGTTAACTTAAAAGGATTTAAGAAGCAATTAAACTCCCACAGAGTCGTAATGTTAACGTATAATGACTCAGGTGATGTTGAATCTATTATCACTATGGGTGATAAAGATGCTGCCTCATATGGTTTTACTACTAAGGAAGCATTTGCAGAACACTTTAAGGATGTATTTGTAGGTAGTGAAACAAATACTGTTAAACAAGAATACTTTAACCTAGAAGGAGCTAATAAGATTCAAACTCTTACTCCTGATTCTATTCGTGGTACTTATGTAAGTACTATTAAGAATGGTGGAAACGTTGCGAATACTATTTCTCAATGGGGTCTACTTATGGTAGTATTACCTTTAGTTATATTCTTATTAATTTATATTTACATATTCATTAAGAACTTAAAACAATATAGAAGTGAAAAATATAAAGAAAAACATAAAGATGAGATTTTAGCTAAAGAGAATGCTGAAAGAGAAGCATTAAAACAAGAACTTAAGGCTCAATTATTAAAAGAGATGGAAGAAGAGAAGAATAAGGAATCTAGCGAGGATAAATAGACCTTATAGAAGGGAGATTAACTTATGGTTGCATTTTCAAGATATTATATTACCTTTTTAACTGACCTATGGGCTAATATATGTTCACTATTCATGGATTATATTATTGGATTCTGGGTGAAGTTATTTTACAGAGATCCTGTCAATTTCTTTACTGATTTAAGAAATGCTGCATTCGGTAACAACGACTGGACAGCTTGGGACTGGATTGCACTTGTACTTGTATCCTTAGTAAACATTACTCTAGTTGTATTACTTATCTGGTGGATTGTATTACTATTAAAGAGATATTTACGTTTCAGAAAACGTGAAGTACAAAAAGATGACTTAGTTCAAGAGGTTGCAATTTTAAATCAAAAGATTGTAGAACTTATTGATGAAAAGAATAAGATTCTAGCTCTAAGAGTATCTCAAATCACTGGAGATAACAAAGATGCACGTGCTATGCCTTTTGATAAGGATAAAGATAAGAAGAAAAAGAAATCTACTGGTGTATCTAGATTTACTAAACTTATCGCTATTGACGATAAGTATCAAGGTCAAGTTGAATACACTATCGTGCGTCCTTTAGATATGGTAGGTCTACCTCAATTAATTGATAGATTTATTAAGTATGCAGCTAGCCAATTAAAGCTTTACTATTCTAAAGAAATAATCGCAAGATACTTTGCAGGTATGGCTACTACTAAAGTATTAATTCTAGAAGGTATCTCAGGTACAGGTAAAACAAGTTTACCTTACGCTATGGGTAAGTTCTTCAATCATGATACAGCTATCATTTCTGTTCAACCTTCATGGAGAGACAGAACTGAATTATTAGGTTACTTAAATGAATTCTCTAAGAAATTCAATGAATCAGACTTCTTAGCTGCAGTATATGAAGCAGGATATTCTGATAAACCTAATACAATCGTTCTAGACGAAATGAACCTAGCTCGTATCGAGTACTACTTCGCTGAATTCTTATCAATCATGGAAATGCCTGATAAGAGTGAATGGAAGATTGACTTAGTACCAGCAGGAACTGATGACCCTAAGTTACTTGTAAATGGTAAGCTTATCATAAACCAAAACATTTGGTTTGTAGGTACAGCTAACAAAGATGACTCTACTTATACTATTACAGATAAGGTATATGACAGAGCGCTACCTATTGTAATTAACAATAAAGCTGAATTCATTGATGCACCATATACAGAGAATGTTAATTTAACATATGATTATCTAGATGAATTATTTAAGAAAGCTCAAACTGAGAATTCTATTTCAAATGCAACTCTAGATCACTTAAAAGAACTTGATGAATTCGTTCAATCTAACTTCAAGATTGCATTCGGTAACCGTATTATGAAACAAATTAAGTTATTCGTTCCAGTATATATGGCTTGTGGATTCACAGAACTTGATGGTATGGATTATATGATTGCAAATAAGATCTTTAGAAAGTTTGAATCATTAAACCTAGCCTTCTTACAACATGAATTAACAATGTTAATTGACAAGTTAAATGAATTATTTGGTGAAAATACATTCAAGGTATCTATTGCCTATATTCATGACTTACAAAAGATGATTTAATATTAAAGGAGAAAAGAGATTATGCCTGTTGATAATTTAGATATAATAGCGCCAAGCGAGGAAGCATTATCAGATCAAGACGTAGTCTCTTTTTATAATGCTTATTACAAAGCGCTAGATAGTATTAAGACTGAAGTCTTTGATACTCGCCTTGATCACCTTACATTAGGTGATAAAACAATTTACAATAAGACTATTATTGAAAGAAAAGAATTTGATGATGGTTTCATTGAATTACTTACAAATGCATTCCCTCACTTCTTAAAGATCACTAGGGACCCTAAGAGAGGACTAAAATATGAGGATGATGTAGTAGGAGTAGAAAAAGCTCATAAGATTACATCTAAATCAGTTAAGCATCTTGCAAGCCACACTCAAAATATATCTAAGGTTGAAGATGATGATGTTATTCCATCTAAACTATTAGTTACATTTGCAGAAGAAGATCTTGCAATGTATGAAAACAGAGCCTATAAGACACTTGTTTATACTATCATTACTTTCTTAAAGAGACGTCAAAAGACAGTATTTGATAATGTAGAAAGTCATAGATATGATATTATAAACTTTAATCATAAGACAGAAGGTAAACATGCGAAGTTTGATATTGATTTAAATATCAAGATGACTCGTCCTATTGATGAAGATACATCAAAAGCACAAGATTTATTAAATAAGATTAATCATTTACTTGATAACTATCAAGCTTTATGTGGTACTCAATTTATGCGTGAACTTGTTAACGCAAAAGATGTAAGAAGTCCACTTCTTAAGACAAACATCTTCTTACATAACCCTGAATTCCAAATTATCTATAATACATGGATATTCATGGAACGTTATCAAACTGAACCATATAATGTAAATGTTACTGAGTTTGATCATGAAGATGATTTAGTAGTAGATAGAGATTTATCAAGACAAAGCTTAGTTTTAATTAATGAATTAAATTATTTAAGAAATATTAGTACTAATGAAGTTAAATCAAAAGAACATCATTTTACTAATAATATAAATCATGATTTAAGTTTAAGACATGACCCTGACTTTGTACCTGATGAAATAGAAATAGATAACTTTACACCTAGTGAAACTCTATTACAACAAACTCTAGATTTATATAAGACTGAACTTCATGAGAAGTTTAGAAAGCTTGATTCTAAAGAAGTTTCAGCTCGTCAAACTATAGATGATATGTTAAAGGCTGTAAACAGTATCAATAATAATCTATTTGATTATAAGGATACTGACCTAGATAACTTATCTGATGGTAATGAAGCTAAATATGAAGCTCAAAAGAAACGTTATCAAATGCTTAAGATATTAAGAGAAGAAAAAGAAATTGATCTTGAAACTACTCGTTTAGAAGAACAATTAGCTTTAGAACATCTTAACTCTATTGAACGTAAGTTAAATAAAGAATTAACTCAAATTGAAACACTTGCACGTGAAGGTTTAACTAATAGATATAAAGCTAGAAGAGAAGCCATGATTAAAGAACGTGAAGAGTTATTCAAACATCAAGAAGAAGTTGCGGAAGCTCATAGAGAAGAATTAATGAATAGAGCTAGAGAACGTGCTATTAAGATTGGTAAGAGAGGTTACCATTCTAAGGTTCATGATAAACAAATACCAAGAATCCCTGTTCCTATCTATATCTATGATTCATATCCAGATGATACTTTAGAAATTGATTTAAAGAATAATGAAGTTGTAGAAGATTTCAGAATGGAATCTAAGCGTGATTACTCTGAGACTGATCGTATGACTATGGATCAAATTAACGCTAAGGTATTAGCTGATAAAGAAGCTAGATTAGCTTTAATTAGAGCTGAACAAGAACGTATCAGAAGAGAAAAGGCTGAGTTATCTCATGCATATGCACCTAAGGGTAAAGCTCGTAAGCAAACTAGAGCAAGAGTAAATCTTGAAATCAACGATGACACTGACACACTTGATTTAAGTGGTAAGCCAGATAAAGAAGACTTCTTAAAACCAAAAGAAAAGGCTAAACCTCGTCTAAAGGTTAAGAAAGAAACAAAGAGACGTCTTGTAGGACACACTAGAACACTTGTTAAGAAGAAGAAACTAGAAGCTCAATTAAGAAAGACTAGCAGTAAGAAGGTTAATAAACCTACTGATAATAGAAAGTTAGTATCTAAGAAGCGTATTAAATAATGGTTAAGAAAATTATTAAATATAGTATATCAGCTATACTATTAGTTATAATTATCCTACTTTCTTACTTCGTTACATCAAGTGTAGTCGCAAGAAGTCAAAATACTATATCCTCATTCTTTGGATATAGTATAGCCTATGTACCAACTAATTCTATGTATCCAACAATTGAAGAAGGTTCTACAATAATATTCTCACAAAGTGAGGATTATGAGAACCTTAATGTTGGAGACATAGTAATATATAAGAACACTGAAAAAGATATGTTTATCGTGCATAGAATAAAGTCAGGTAATACTACTGATGGCTTTGTAATGCAGGGAGATAATAATAGTAGTGTAGATACAAATAGTGACGGTACTACTTTATTAGTAACTGCTGATAACTATGTTGGTAAGTATATTAAAACAGTAACTGTATTTTCTATTAATTCAGGACTATCAAGAACATTAATCTTCTTAGTATCAATCTTAGTATTTGTATTTATTATAGCTAGTGAAGCTATAAATATAAAAAATATAAGAGCTAAGAGTAAAGAAGAAGAGAAAGAAATTGATCAAGAAGCGTTAAAACGTGAATTATTAGAAGAAATCAAAAATGAAATGAAGGATGATAAGTAATTGTCATCCTTTTTTGTATGTCTTAAACCTTGGTGTTCTAAATTTTGCGCCGTAGTGTGGGAAATGGGGTTATGAAAGAACAACTCCACATAATGGACATACTACTTCATCCT
>CAVAIM010000047.1:0-6769 GCA_963588755.1 bacterium
GTGTAACAGCCCGGATTTACATTAAATATCAAGACTTAAGTATGGTTTTTTTCCATACTTTTGAAATCAAGTGTGGAAATGCTTGATTTTTTTTAATTTTAGGAGGTTTATATGAAATTAGATGAAATCAAAGCTGAATCGTTATCGGTTAGTGAAACAGTAGATAAGTTTGAAACTAATCTAGAGAACGGTTTAAGCGAGGAAGAAGTTAAGAAAAGAAGAGAAGAATACGGACTTAATGAATTAAAGGAGAAAGAAAAAGATTCATGGTTTAAGATCTTTATTTCTCAACTTAAGGACCCAATGATTTATGTATTATTTGCAGCTATTCTAGTTACAATCATTGTATCTATTTATGATACTGTAAAGAATGCACAAGCAGGTAATAAGTTTGACTTCTTAAAAGTTGGTGACTGGCCAGATGTAATCATTATTCTTGCGGTAATCATTATTAATGCATGTATCGGTACTGTTCAAGAAATTAAGGCTACAACAAGTCTTGAAGCTTTAAAGAAGATGTCTAGCCCTGAAACTACTGTTATTAGAGAAGGTAAGAGATATAAGATTAAATCTAAAGAATTAGTTCCTGGTGACTTAGTCGTAATTGAAGAGGGAGACACAATTGGTGCTGATTTGAGACTTGTTGAATCTATTAACTTAAAGTGTACTGAATCAAGCTTAACTGGTGAATCAGTTCCTGTAGAAAAGAATTCAGATATTACATTCTCTAGCGCAGTTGGTATTGGTGATAAAGTTAATTTAGCATTCATGTCTACTACTGTATCTTATGGTAGAGGTAGAGGTGTTGTTGTAAGTACTGGTATGAGTACTGAAATCGGTAAGATTGCGGACGCACTTGACGACGCTGATGAGGAAGAAACTCCATTACAAAAAGTACTTGCACGTTTATCTAAATTCCTAGGTTATTTAACTTTAGGTATTGTTATTGCAGTATTACTTGCAGAAATCGTTTGGATATTTATTGATGGTATTCAAGGTGATACTGATTCTTGGATTGAAGCTGTACTTTCAGCTATTTCACTTGCGGTTGCTGCTGTTCCTGAAGGTTTATCAGCTGTTGTTACTATTGTTTTATCTATTGGTGTACAAAAGATGGTTAAGGCTAACACAATAGTTAGAAAACTACCTTCTGTTGAAACGCTAGGTGCTGTATCTGTTGTATGTTCAGATAAAACAGGTACTCTAACTCAAAATAAGATGACTGTTGTTGAAGCTTATGTAAATAATTCATTCTATAAAGAAGAAGACTTCAAAGAAGAATCTACTAATAATGAATTAAAGCTTCTTGCAAAAGGTATGTCATTATGCTCTAACGCGACAGTAGATGAAGGTTTATACGGAGACCCTACTGAAATTGCACTTGTTGTATTTGCAAACAAGTTCAATATGCATAAGAATGATCTAGAATCAAATACTCCTCGTGTAGAAGAATTACCATTTGATTCTGTAAGAAAAATGATGTCAACAAAGCATTCTCAATCAGACAATAATTATGTTGTCTATACTAAGGGTGCTTTGGATTCAGTAATAGCACACTCAACTAAGATATTAGATAATGGTGTGGTACGTCCTATTTGCGAATCTGACATAGAAAATATTAATAAAGCTAACTCTTATTTTGCAGATAACGCTTTAAGAGCTTTAGCTCTATCTTATAAAGAAAGTGATTCTCTAACTGAAGATGATTTAGTATTTGTAGGTCTTGTTGCAATGATCGACCCAGCTAGAGAAGAAGCTAAACCAGCTGTAGAAAAATTCAAACAAGCTGGTATTATTACAGTTATGATCACAGGTGACCATAAGGACACTGCTTATGCAATTGCCAAGAATTTAGGAATTTGTGAATCTAAGAGTGAATGTTATACAGGTCATGATGTAGATCAAATGAGTGAAGCTGAATTACAAGAAGTTGTAAAGACTGCAAGAGTATTTGCACGTGTATCTCCTGAAAATAAGGTTCAAATTGTAAAAGCTTTCCAAGCTAATGGTAATATTTGTGCAATGACTGGTGACGGTGTAAATGATGCACCAAGTTTAAAACAAGCAAACATTGGTATTGCGATGGGTATCACTGGTACTGACGTGGCTAAAGGTGCTGCTGATATGGTACTTGCAGATGATAACTTTGCATCTATTGAAAAGGCTGTTGAAGAAGGTAGAGGAATCTATGCTAATATTAAGAAAACAGTATTATTCTTACTTTCAAGTAATATTGCTGAAGTACTTGTAATGTTCTTCTTAATTGTAATCGGTCTTCCTGCCCCATTAATCGCAATCCATCTATTATGGGTAAACTTAGTTACTGACTCACTTCCTGCGATTGCATTAGGTATGCAACCAAAAGAAGATGGTGTCATGGATCAAAAGCCAAGAGACCCTAATGAAGGTATATTTGCACACGGTGGATTTGCAATCACTTTAGGTTATGGTGCAATCTTAACTATCGGTGTAATTCTTGCATACTTTATTCCTGCATGGAATAATGGTGTTGTAGGATTATCTAATATTAAAGAATATTATGAAACTAATGAAGCTATTTTAAATCAAGCACGTACTATGTCATTTACAGCACTTGCTTTAGGTGAATTATTCCATATGATTGGTATGTCTGATGTAAGACATTCATTCGTTCATGTATTTAAAGATAAGAATATAATGATGTTAATTGCCTTCGTATTAGGATTTGTTTTACAATTAGCTGTTATTGAAATTCCATTTGTAAGAAGTGTATTCTCAACTGAAAACTTAACAGTTTCTGAATGGTTATGGACAGCATTAGTATCCCTAATCCCATTAATCTTGCATGAAATTATTGTTCTTATTATGAACATCGCAAAGAAGAGAAAGTAAAAAGGTGAAAAATTTAAAAGATATTGTCGTTGTACAATATCTTTTTTTTATTAATTTATATATAATAATATGTACATATTTAAATTAGGTGATATTATGTGTTTTGTTGAATTTTTATGTTTAGAATTTAGTTTATTATTTTCATATCTTACAACTCATGCAATAGTTACTGCAAATGAAAATCCTAAACTATATTGGTTATTAATTTTATTTATTATAGTTTATTACATATTAGATTTATTAGTTTACTTAATCTATGTTGCGAGCATATCCGCCATTTTTAATAGAAAAGGTAATTATAATAGATATTTCTGTCATTTACTAAAAGAAACTAACATGATTTTAATGCATTTACTTCATGTAAAGATTAAAGTTAATGGAGAGTTCCCTAACGAAAAGTATTTAGTAGTAGGAAATCATAGATCAAACTTTGATCCTATCATCATGATGAATATATCAGATGAAGCATTTATTTGTATATCAAAGAAAGAAACATTTAAATTCCCATTTGTAGGTAATTTAATTCGTGCTGCAGGATATTTATCTCTAGATAGAGAAAATAATAGAGAGGCTATTAAAACTTTATCTAAAGCTAGTGAAATTTTATCAACTGATACAGCTATAGTTTGTATCTTCCCTGAAGGAACTAGAAATAAGACAAGTGAAACTCTACTTGAAATGCATGCAGGTTCATTCAAACCAGCTCTAAAGGCAGGGAAGAAAACTGTAGTTTGTTCAATTAAGGGTAGTGATAAGATTAAATGTCATTTATCTTTAAAGCGTCAATATGTATATGTAAATGTATTAGCTGTCCTAGATTCTAGTGCTTTCTCATCAACTCAAGAATTGAAGGATAAAGCATACAATTTAATATTAAATGATTTAAAATAAGAAAAAGAAAAAATAGGAGGACTTAAACTATGAGTCAAAAATTTAGATTATCATGTGCCCTAGACGTAGATGATTTATTAATGGAATGTATTCCTTATGCAGTACGTCTTGCACAAGAAAAATATAAGTTTGAACCACCACTATCAATCAATGAAATTGATAGATGGGGTAAATTAAATACAAGAGCTGATGTTATATTTGAATATTTTAATGATCCTAAGTTCTATGAAACTCAACCTGTAATTGAAGGAGCTAAAGAATTTGTAAAGAAACTTACACAAATATGTGAAGTATTTATCTCTACATCAATTCCACCTGAGTTTATGGGGATTAGAGCTAAGAGATTAATGGAAGAATTCCCTGAAATATTACCATCTAATATTTATATGGGTTCAAGAAAAGATAAGATTTCAACTGACATCTTATTTGATGATGGTATGCATAATGTATTTAACTCTAATGCAGCCTATCCTGTATTAATGCGTAGACCTTGGAATCAAAGTGCTACAGGAATGCTTGCGGTAAAGAATTATGATCAATTCTTAAAGTTAGTAGAAGTTATTGCAAATTCATATTCGTTATATCATCCTAAGTTTAAAAACGGAAGTATCTTAATTTTAGTAGGACCATCAGGTTCAGGTAAGACTAAGATTGCAGCTGAACTAGCTAAGAAGTTAAAAACATTTGAAAAACTTGTTTCTTATACAACACTAGACCCTTCCGCAAACAAAGTAAATGATTGGTATTCTTATATATCAATTGATGAATTTAATGAAAAAGATGCTCATGGAGATTTTATTGAATCAACAATGTATGCAGGTCATGCATTCGGAAGTCAAAAGACAGATATTGATAAGATATTAAATAATGGTAAGAATGTATTATGTACTATGGATATTTGTGGTGCGATGAGTATTAAAACTAATTATAAGAATGCGATTACTGTCTATATTAAGAGAGATAGAAAAGTATTAATTGATACTATTCTTAATAAGAAGACTACTAATGAAGATAAGGTAAATAGAATAATTTCTATTGACTGTGAAAAGGAAAACCAAGATATTTGTGATTACTATGTAGAAAATTATGGTGATTACGAGGCTGCAGCTTTGGAAATTATTAAACTATTAAATTTAAAATAGGTGAATTATGGAAATTGTAAGATTTAAGGCTGTATCAACATGCCTTGGAATTAGAAGAAAATCTATTGCATATTTTTTATATGAATCAAATTGTGAGTTTGATGTTAAGTCTTATGAACACCCACTAAATAGTTTAAAGACTATTAATATTGTAAATGATTCAATTAATATTTTAGATATTACAAGTAAAGATGATGTAATACCATTTCGTTTAAAAGCTTATTCACTTGATAAAGAAGTTGAAGAAATTTGTTATTTAGAAACTAAATTAATGGATATTAATGAATCTAATATTAATTTAGTAGAAGATAACAAAGATGAAATCTTTGATGAAGATCAAGGTGAGTATGAATTCATTTGTGGATTCTATTATCTAAATATGAATGATTTAGATAAAGCTCGTGAGTATTTTAAATCATCTAGTGATAAAGGCTTTAAACTTGCTTTAAAGTATATGGATTAGTATTATGAAGATATTAAGGAAAGTATTTATTATATTACTTGTGCTAATAGATGCAAGTATATTTATGATTATGTATTTAGCTGATACTAATACATATAAGGCAAAAGATATTGATTATTGTTTAACTCATGTATCTAAATATGATTATTTATTAGGGGATAGTAAAAATACAGATTATACACTTATTACTAAAGATAATAATCAAAATATTTGGGTTGAACCAGCTAAAAATATAGAACTAAAATCTAGTGCTTTAGTATTCTATCCAGGTGCTTATGTAGATCCATATAGTTATTTACCTATAATGTATGAGTTATCTTTAGAAGGATATGTATCTTGTATATCTACAATGAGTTATTCTCTAGCTTTCTTTTCTATTAATAGTGCAGATAATGTAATTAATAATAAGAAGTATTCTAACCTTAATTGGTATATTGGAGGACATTCATTAGGTGGTGTAGCTGCAAGTATCTACTATTCAAATAATAGTGATAAGTTAAATGGTTTAATTTTACTTGCAAGTTATTCAACTAAGGATTTAACTAAATTAGATAATAGTAAAGTATTATCGCTATATGGTACTAATGACAAAGTATTATCAATTGATGCATATAATAAGAATAAGTCTAACTTATCTAACTTAGAAGAACATGTAATAGAAGGTGGAAACCATGCTCAATTTGGTTCATATGGAGAACAAAAGGGTGATGGTGTTTCTTCAATTACCTCACAAGAACAATGGATGATTACATCTAATTATATAAGTAATTTTATTTCGTAAAGGAGTGAGAAACCATGGGAGTTGATCAAATAAAACTAAATACAAGTGCTAGTGATTACTATGATTCATTTCCTATTGGTAATTCACACTTAGGATTAATGGTATCAGGAGATACTAATAAGGAAGAATTATATTTAAATGATTCAACATACTACTCTATTGATGGTAGTACATCACGTAATATTTACTACAATAAAAATAGATTAAGAGTTGCGTCACTTCTTGAAAGTGAAAATTACGAACAAGCTTTAAAGGAAAGTAATAACTTGCTTTCAAAAAAATCTAGAGATACTTACTACTCTTTAGCTTGTACATTAACTCTCGATTTTGGTGATAATGAGGTTACTAATTATTCAAGATCTTTATTATTATCAGAAGGATATGTAAGTGTTAAATATGATATAGGAAAGAATCATATTGAAAGAACATATATTGCATCTAATGTGCATGATGTAATAGGTATAAATATTAAATCTACTAATTCAATTAGCCTTACAGTAAGTCTTAACTCAAAACATGATTTAAAAAACTTACATACTTCTAATAATATGCAAACTATGCACATTAAACAAAAAGGTAATAGCCTGTATTCACGCATACTAGTTAAGGCAGGACATGTTG
>CAVAIM010000048.1:0-6744 GCA_963588755.1 bacterium
AAGATAGACCTAGGCGTGATGGGCTCTATTGATTATATAGTAAGATATTTTGATGTCATTATCAAGTCTTTATTTTAAATTTAATGATACAAATAAATTGGTATAGTTTTGATCACTATACCAATTCAATTTATTTCTTATTAAATAAGTCTTTGAATTTCTCCCATGGAGATTTCTTAGATTGTTTCTTATAAGATTCATCGAACTTCTTTAAAAGTTCTTCTTGTTCATTAGTTAAGTTAGTAGGAGTTTCAATCTTAACAATAATGTATTGATCTCCTCTATTACTACTCTTAGGATCTTTAACACCCTTACCTCTTAAACGAAGCTTAGTACCTGATTGAATACCCTTTGGAATTTTAACAGAAACTGATTCGTTAATAGTAGGAACGTCTAAAGTTGTACCTAAACAAGCTTCAGTGAATGAAATAGGTGCATCCATTTCAATGTCATTACCATCACGTCTGAATACTTTATGAGGTTCAACATTGAATGTAATATATAAGTCTCCTGCTGGACCACCATTGTCACCAGCCATACCCTTACCTTCTACACGTAAAGTCATTCCATCATCAATACCTTCTGGAATTGTGATTGTAATATCCTTAGCCTTACGGATTTTACCTGCTCCATTACATTCAGGACAAACCTTATCAATTTGTTTACCCTTACCTTTACACTTAGGACAAACTGTTTGAGTTCTTGCAACACCAAACATTGTTCTTTGTTGAACAAATACATATCCTGAACCATTACATTGTGAACATGTATGGATATCATTCTTAGAATAAGCACCACTTCCACCGCAACAAGTACAGGTTTCATCAGTATTTACTCTAATAACCTTCTTACATCCATGAACTGCTTCATCGAATGTAATCTTCATACTCTTCTCAACATCTTTACCCTTAGAACTTCTAGATCCTTGTGAACGTTGAGATCCACCACCAAAGAAGCTTGAGAAGATATCTTCAAATCCGCCAAAGCCAGAGAATCCTTCACCGAATGGGTTACCACCACTTCCACCAAATCCTTGAGTAGGATCGTTGAATCCATATTGGTCATAACGAGCACGCTTATCTTTGTCAGATAAAACACCATAAGCTTCGTTAATTTCTGCAAACTTAGTTTCAGCGTCAGGTTCCTTATTTACGTCAGGGTGATATTGACGTGCTAATTTTCTATATGCTTTCTTTATTTCATCGTCTGATGCAGTCTTAGATACACCAAGCACATCATAATAATCTCTCTTATCAGCCATACGAACACCTCTTTTACATCAAAAACTAGAGGGACAAAGCCCTCTAATTCTTATTTATTATTGAACATCTGAGAAGTCAGCGTCAACTACATTATCATCTTTCTTATCATTTGATCCAGTTGAACCATTTGAATTATTGTCATTACCTTGGTTTTGAGCAGCATTTTGTTGGTAAACTCTAGTAGCTAAATCTTGAGCAGCCTTTTGTAGAGTTTCCTTCTTGCTCTTCATACCGTCAAGGTCATGAGCATCAATTGACTTTTGAAGATCATCGCATAATGCTGTAATGTTCTTCTTTTCATCATCAGTAACACCCTTTAATTCATCTAAGCTCTTCTTAACTTGGAAGATTAAGTTGTTACATTCATTAACTGTGTCAGCTTGATCCTTACGCTTCTTGTCAGCTTCAGCATTTTCTTGAGCTTCACGAACCATACGGTTGATTTCTTCTTCAGATAATGAACCATTGTTTTGAATAGTAATCTTTTGTTCCTTACCAGTACCTAAATCCTTAGCTGATACGTGAACGATACCGTTTGAGTCAATGTCAAACTTAACTTCGATTTGAGGAACTCCTCTAGGAGCTGGTGCAATACCATCTAATTGGAATTGACCTAAGCTCTTATTGTCAGCAGCCATTGGTCTTTCACCTTGTAGAACATGAATGTCTACAGCTGGTTGGTTGTCAGCAGCAGTTGAGAAGATTTGGCTCTTAGAACATGGAATAGTTGTATTTCTATCGATTAACTTAGTGAATACACCACCCATAGTTTCAATACCAAGTGATAATGGTGTAACATCAAGTAATAATACATCCTTAACTGTACCAGTTAATACACCTGCTTGAATAGCAGCACCCATAGCAACAGCTTCATCTGGGTTAACTGACTTATTAGGTTCCTTACCTAATTCTTTTCTTACTAAGTCTTGAACAGCTGGAATACGAGTAGATCCACCTACTAGTAATACTTGGTCAATGTCATTTGTAGTTAATTTAGCATCAGATAATGCTCTCTTAACTGGTTGTAAACAACGTTCAACTAAATCCTTAGTTAATGAGTTGAACATATCACGAGTTAATGTCTTTTGGATATGAAGAGGACCTGCAGCACCCATTGAAATGAATGGTAGGGAAATTGTTGTGCTAGTTTGGCTAGATAATTCCTTCTTAGCTTGTTCAGATGCATCTTTTAATCTTTGTTTAGCCATATTGTCCTTTAATAGGTCAACATTGTTTTCTTTCTTAAAGTCTTCAGCTAACCAGTTCATGATAGCATGGTCAAAATCGTCACCACCTAAGAATGTGTCACCAGCTGTTGATAATACTTCGAATGTACCATCAGCAAGGCTTAAGATTGAAACGTCGAATGTACCACCACCAAGGTCAAATACTAATACAGTTTGTTCCTTGTCAGTCTTATCAATACCATAAGCTAGAGATGAAGCAGTTGGTTCATTGATGATACGAATTACATCAAGACCTGCAATCTTACCTGCATCCTTAGTAGCTTGTCTTTGAGCATCGTTGAAGTAAGCTGGAACTGTAATAACAGCCTTTTCAACCTTTTCACCTAGATAGTCTTCAGCAGACTTCTTTAAGTTTTGAAGAATCATAGCTGAAATTTCTTGTGGAGTATACTTCTTACCTTCAACTTCAACAGTATATCCAACTTCACCCATATGACGCTTAATTGAATAAATTGTGTTAGGGTTAGTTACCATTTGACGCTTAGCAGCATCACCAACAATAATTTCACCATTTTTGAACGCTACAACAGATGGAGTTGTTCTTCCACCTTCAGCGTTTGGGATAACCTTAGATTGTCCGTTTTCCATAACAGCAACGCAGCTGTTTGTTGTACCTAAATCAATACCTATAACTTTTGCCATAATAATCAAATCTCCTTTTTTATTCTGATACTTTTACCATTGCTGGTCTAAGTAAATGGTCTTTATACATATAACCTGTTTGTAATACTTCAATTACTTTATTAGGTTCGACACCATCTTTTTTCTCTTTTGACATAGCTTGCATATACTTAGAATCAAACTCTTCACCTAATGCCTTAATTTCTTTTAAGCCATCATTTTGTAAAGCTTGTAGTAATTGTTCGCTAATCATCTTAAATCCAAACAAGAAGTTTTGAACCTCAGGTGTTGGATTTTGTGTTCCGTTGATAACCTTAACAAGCATATCAACAGGTGAGATTAAATCTGATACAAGATTTTGAGAAGCATATTTTCTATCTTCTTTAGATTGTTCAAATAATCTCTTTCTAATATTGTCTAAATCAGCTCTTGCAGCTAAATAGCTTTCAGAATCAGCTCTTTGCTTATCCTCAAGTTCCTTAATCTTAGCTTTAAGTTTTTCTATTTCAACTTCTTGAGCAGATTTCTTAATTTTCTTTTCTTCTTTTTTACTTTTATGTGTTTCTTGAGTCTTTTCAGATTCAGCCTTAACTTCTACATCCTCTAGAGTTTCTTCAACTTTAGGTTCTTCAGTAGCGTTAACAGCTTCATCCTTAACTACTTCCTCAGTATTTTCCACCATTATCACTTACTCCTTTTTATATAGTTTTCCAATTCCGCTTGCGGCATACTCTATCAAAGGGAATACTTTTGAATAATTCATACGAATTGGTCCTATTATACATAAGACACCATATTCATTAACATCCATCGAGTAAGGCATTGATACTATAGAACAGTTCTTTAAGTTCTCATCTAAGTTATCACTACCAACTCTTACAGTTAAACCACCACCTGATTGTTTAAGAAGTTTTCTTATAGAACCTTGATCAATCATTTTGATTAAGGATTCTAGAGCTTCATGATTCTTAAATTCAGGTTGTTCAAATATTTTTGTTAAACCACATTGATAGAATTCTGATTCTTCAAATCTAGAGAAAGCTTTTATTAAGAAGTTTAATATATCATCCCTAAAATCAACCATTTGTCTAATTCTAGGCTTCTTAGCTTCCTTAGTTAATACTTCATTAATTTCAAGTATTGATCTATCGTACATCGCAACATCAAACATATCAATTAACTTTAATAAGTCATCAACCTTATATCCGTCAGGTACTTTGATTGTTTGAGATTGAACCTTACCACCATTTGTAACTATTAGAAGTACACAACTTCTATTATCAAGTGGTACAATCTCCATTTTCTTAACAGTTTGATAGTTTGCACTAGATCCAAGTATTGCACTGATGTATCCTGAATAAAGACTAGTAAGATTTACTATTTCTTTAATCTTTTCATCAAGTTCTTTAAATGGGTCCGATACAATTTGATCAATCAACGGAAATATCTTTACAGTATCTTCATCACGGGTTATTAAGTTTTCAACATAAAACTTAAAACCAAGTTCTGAAGGAATTCTACCTGATGATGTATGTGTTTTTTCTAAGTATCCATTCTCTTCTAGTTCTTGCATATCATATCTGATAGTAGCACTTGAACATTGAAGATTTGGATTTTGTGTTAAAGTTTTAGAACCAACAGGTTCGCTTGTTCTAATGTATTCTTCAACAATAGCTTTAAGTATTAGCTTTTGTCTATTTGTTAACACTCACATCACCTCATTTAGCACACTCATTTCCTAAGTGCAAATTAATTATACATTGTTGTGTTTGCACTGTCAAGGCTTTAGTGCCAAAAGATTTAAAAAGAAAAAGATATTTAATTGTACAAGTAAATTCCGCTACTAATATGTTTATGTCCATCGTTATATAATTACAGACCTAATTTCCGCTTATATAAATATATGTTATACTATAAGTGTGGTTAGCCAATTATTTTAGGAGGTCTAATATGGCAACAAACATTAAAAATAAAGAAAGTCAAAAATATAATAAAGCTCTTACTCTAGATGATAGAATATTAATTGATTCTTTAATTTCTAAATATAGAGATGCATCAGGTAATATGACAATGTCTTTAAATGACATCGCAGCCAATCTTGAAAAGGATCCTACTACTATTTCTAAAGAACTTAAGAAACACAGAAGCCCTATTGTCTTCAAAAACCATGATTATGTTTATACTAGCCATTATTGTAAACTATGCGCTAAGAATAAAACATGTGAAGAGAAAAATCACGTATCTGGTTGTATGGGTGCATGTGATAGTTTTGAAAACTACGTATGCCCACATCTAAAGAAGTTCCCATGGGTTTGTAATGGTTGTCAAAAACGTGGTTTTTGTCAATGTGCCAAATCATACTATTCACCTTCTGAAGCCAATAATGAATACAAGGATTTACTAGCCAGTAGTCGTGAAGGTGTTCTAATGTCAACCCAAGAATTTAGAGCACTTGATGATATTATAAGTGCAGGACTTAGAAAAGGACAAAGCCTTGTCCATATCATTAAAGGTAACAACCTTAAAATTTCAGTCAGTACAGCTTACAATTACCTAAGGGCTGGATATTTTACTGCAGGAGTCATAAACGCTCGTAGAATCGTCTCTAGAGTGCCTATAAAGGCACATAAGCGAGCTTATAACTCACTTATACTAAAAGATATGAAACAAGGTAGAAACTACGATAATTTCGTTTCCCTACTTTCAAGTAATCCTGGTATGAGCTACACTGAAATGGATACTGTAGAAGGTAAAAAAGGTGGCAAGGTAGTCTTATCACTTAAAGTTGTAAATGTGCAATTGCAATTCTACTTTGTTTTAGCAGATAAATCTGCTGAATCAATTGTTAGTAAGCTAAACGAAATAGAATCCATCATCGGTTTAGAAAACTACCGAAAAATCTTCGGTATAATCTTAACAGATAATGGATCTGAGTTTACTGATATTTCTGGTATGATCACATCTCCTACAACAAATGAAATTAGAACGGATTTATATTTTTGTCATCCACATCAAAGTGGTGAAAAAGGATCTTGTGAAAACAATCACGAACTTTTTAGGTATGTCTTACCTAAAGGAAAATCATTTGATAAATATGATCAAAGAAGTTTCACTAAAATAACATGTCATGTTAATTCTCTTATTAGAGAAAGTGTAAACTATTCAACGCCAATAGAAATGTTCCAAGTATTTTATGGGAATGAAATTTTAGAGAAATTAGGTGTCTCTTTAATATCACCTAACGAAGTACTTCTTAAACCAGAATTACTAGATTAAAAAACGCGTATAAAGCTAACCACATCGAACACAACAGAAAACGTATAAGCCAATAGCGGAATTTAAGTCTGCAAAAAAGACTTTGAACGCTATATAGCAGAGAGAGGTATCTTTTTTTGCGCATTTTTCACCCTTAGTATACAACAAGATATTTAAATAATCAAATAAACGCAGCTAAGTCCTCTTAGTTCATTTTTTGCTTTACCTAAGCGGAATTTAACTGCGTAAATTTTTTCATGATATTTAATTTTTCATCCAGCGGAATTTAAGTTAAGAATTCACCGCTAAAATTTAGAAAAAGGTGCAATTTCTTGCACCTTAGTTAGCATATTTAGAAT
>CAVAIM010000049.1:0-6715 GCA_963588755.1 bacterium
ATACTACTTCATCATCAACAATAAGTGCAACATCTGCAGTACCATTACCATTATAAGATTCAATAGTACCTGTTACAGTAATTTTTGCATGTTCCTTAATAGTAAGGTCAGCATTGTATGTAGCTTCAGTTAATCTATAACTACTTGAAAGAATTGCATAGTTAACATTATTATCTCCTAAGTTAACTAATTCAATGTTATTAACATTATATTCTTTATCAGTAATTAGATAAACTATTGTATTACTATTATTATCAAATAGCTTTTGAGCCTCTTGAATTGATTTGTCAACAGTTTGATATACTGATGAACACTTTAAATCATCAAGATAAGATATAGCTTTACTTTTTGAAGTAATATTTGAAAATACAACTTGAGTAGAACTACCTGAATAAATTAAGTTGTAAGCTGATCCTTCATTTGATGAATTAATATAATTCTTAATTGTACTCTTCGCATGATCAAATCTTGTTTCATCACTTGAATACTCTGAAGACATAGATGCAGAAGCATCTAATATAAAGCAATAATCTCTAGCTCCACCCTTAATTACGATTGAAGGTTGAGCAATTAAAAGAGAAATTGCAGCTATAGTTAAACATTGTAAGATTAAATTAATTAAACCTTGAAGTTTAGAAATAGGTTTCTTACGTTTTAAGAAACGTTCACTAAGCTTCCAAATGTATACTGAGGCAATTGTTTGTTCAGTATATTTATTTTTAATGATATAAATAATAATTAAAATAGGAATACCAATTAAACCAAGTAATCCTAAAGGATAAACAAAGCTCATTATTTAAGTACTCCTTTCTCAATTAACTTTCCTAAGACAATATCATTTATTGATGCACTTTCTTCACAAAGAACGTATGTAGCTTCTCTTGAAGCACAGAAGTCTTCCATAGAACCAATTATATAGTTAACAGCTTGTTTATATGCATTAATAACATCTTTATTAATATGTTTTCTATATTCATTATTAATATTTTCAGAGTCAAACATATGCATCTTACCATTAACTAATGGTTTAAGTTCGTTAGTTGCAAGAACTTGACAACATAACACATCACGTTTCTTTTGAACTAAATAATCAATTCCTCTTTCAAAATCATTTTCAGTTAAGAAATCTGATATAACAATTGAAAGACCATCACCATATCCGACGTTTTGAGGAAGTATGGCATCAGAGAATGCAAAATCTCCACTGAATTCAATTTCATTTAATTTCATTATTTGGTTAAAGAATTGATCTTTATTTGCAATATTTAAAGCTAAATCATAAACAGTATTATCTTTAATATAATAGATAGATACCTTATCCATCATAATAACAGATAGATAAGCAAAAGCTGCAGCTACTTGCAAGGCTTTAATAGCTTTACCGGATTTATTAAATCCAATAGATCTAGAGGCATCAATATATATTCTTGTATGTAATCTTCTTTCATCTAAATACTGCTTTAGATATAAATGATCGAATCTTGCATAAGCATTCCAGTCGATTTTAGTAATATCATCTCCTGGTATATAGTCTCTAAAATCTGCAAATTCACAAGAAGAACCGAAAGCCTTTGATTGGTGATTACCACCAAAGGATCCGGCTAAATTATTTTTTACAATTAATTCAAGTGTTTCAAGCTGAGCTAAAAATTCTTCATTAATTGCAAAGTATGCCATAATTACTTACAGTACCTTTTGCAATCATTAATTAACATACCAATAACATCATCTACAGATAAATGTTCATTGATTGCAGTATAGTTAATTTTAATTCTGTGTCTTAATACTGGGTAAGCAAGTGCAGTGATATCATCATATGATACATTGTAATTACCATTAATTAATGCACGAACCTTTGCAGCTGTAATTAAAGCTTGTCCTGCACGAGGAGATACACCATATTTGATATACTTTCTTGCAGTTTCACAAGTATTAGGTAATTCTGGGTGAGAAATAGAAACTAAAGTCATAGCGAAGTTTAATATTTCATCAGTACAAGGAACGGATTTAGCAAGTTCTCTCATTTCAAGAATAGTTGCACCATCAACAACTGCATTTGCAGTTTCTTCTTGAGTGATTTGAGTCATTGTAACGATGTCCTTAAGTTCATCAATTGAAGGGAAGTCCATAACAAGCTTAAACATGAAACGGTCCATTTGAGCTTCTGGTAGTGGGTAAGTACCATCTTGTTCAATTGGGTTTTGAGTAGCAAGTACAAAGAATGGCTCAGTCATCTTGTAGTTAACATTTGCAACAGTTACTTTGTGCTCTTGCATTACTTCTAGCATGGCAGATTGTGTTTTTGGTGTAGCACGGTTGATTTCATCAGCTAAAACTAGGTTTGCAAAAATTGGTCCTCTTTGGAAGACAGTCTTCATTCTACCATCTTCACCCTTTTCAATGATATTAGTACCAGTAACGTCACTTGGCATTAAATCTGGTGTAAATTGAATACGTGAGAAAGGTAAAGATAGAGTCTTACCTAAAGTACGTACTAAACGAGTTTTACCAACACCTGGTACACCTTCAAGTAGTACATTACCACCTGAGATGATTGCAATAATTACATTGTCAACAATTTCTTCTTGACCTACAACGTCTTTGTGAATTTCACTCTTAATTAAATTAATAGTTTCACTAAACTTTTTTACTTTTTCAATGTTTTCCATATTTCTCTCCTAAATTTTTATTTATTACTTAATCCATTAGCTAATTTTGAAAAGTAATCATTCAAATAATCTACAATTTCTTGGTTTGTCAAAGTCCCATCTTGGACTAAATTTGTATATAAAGCTATATATTCTGCATAGAAATGTGCATATACATATAATCCTTTATCATCGGTTAATACTGGATCTCCATTTGAATCTAATGCAAAGAACTTATCATCTGATGCATATTGAGGATCACCATTACCTATTCCACCAGGACCATCTGTGTTATCATCATCACCACTACCATCATCTGATGAGCCATCATCAGTATTGATTTTTTCATCATCTTCACTTACAAGTTTATCTGTATCTTCACTCTTCTTTTCAAGTTCAAATATTTCTCTTAAAGTTGTATCAATTAAATTAGCACAATTATATGCATTTAATTCATCTTCAAACTTAGCACTATAACTCTCTTCTAATTTATTAATTGCAGGAGTTAGTGTACTAACCAGTTGAGAAGATCCAACTGTGTTAAGTGAATCAAGAGTAGTAATATATTCAGATAATGCTTTATAATATTCATTATCTTCACTTAATTGGCTAGCTTCTAGAACCTTCTTTAAAGCTTGACTTTCAAGTGCACAACGCTTTCTTAAGAATGCATTCCAGTTAGCACTAGCACTAGTATAATCATCAGTTAAGAATTTAAAATAATTAGATAATTGATCACTATAATTATATAAGGCTCTACCTAAAGCTTTATAATACATAAAGTCTTCACATAAAATGAATTCCATATCATTATAACTAATAGTATTAACCTTATCTTTTACTTTAGTTATTGTAACTGTATTAGTCTTATCTTCAGGAAGACAAGCTGTAATTGATTCAGTATTTTTATCAATATTTTCAGTAGTTATTGCATAAGTAACTGAATTTATTTCAATATTAGTTGCAGTAATATAAATCTTATATTTTTTTTCACCGAATGTAGCAAATGTACCAATGAAAGAATTTGCATTAGTGTTTTGATCTGTATATTTAACATCTTCAATAACACTTAGTGCTTTACCAATTTGTTTATTAGATGCATAATTCTTATTTAATACTAATACATTATCAATAGCTTTATAAGCTGCATTTTTTAATGAATCAATATCACTATCTTCATTAATTAAATCAATAATAGTATCTATTTCAGCTATATAATTAGCTTTTAATGTTGAATCTGTTTCATACTTATTAACATTAATTTTTAATTCCTCAAGTTTTTTAATAAGTTCACTAGTAGGAATAATAACATCATCTGTATCAGTATCAACAATCTTTGTAGGAACTGCAGAAGCTACAACTGTTGTTGTAACACCTAGGAATGCAGCAACCATTAAGAATATAGGTAATTTAAACTTTAAATCTTTTAAAGATAAATTCTTAAGTTTATTCTCACAATCTTCTCTTTGTAAGTTTACAATAAATGAATCTGAATTTTTAAATTCAATCATAGTTTGAACTTTTTCTTGTAGATTGAATTGATTATCTAGTATTTTTGCAATCTTTTTGTCATTTGGTTTAAATACAAAATAGATAAGTGCAAATACTAGACCTCCAGCTATAAATCCAAACAATAAATCTAGACCTATATTTATATTAGTAACTTTTAACTTCGTTAGTAAGAAAAGTATTCCAAAGACTATTAAGAAAGTAGAAACTAGAGCTACTATACTTAATATTAAATGTCTTAATAGTATTTTCTTCTTGAAGCTAATAAATCCTTCATTCATACTATGTCGCTCCTTTTTTACAATTTATATACAATTATATTATATATTTTTTTGTATAACAATTCTTTTGCTTGAAAATATTCAATGAAAACGCATTTATAATAAATATATTTATTATTATTTATCAATTTTTAACTTAAATTAGACTAATCAATTTTATAGTATTTTATATCTTATTTAATTCAAAATACTATGAGATTTTACTACATATAAAAGTCATAATTTAATTAATTAAATTATACACCTCAAGTCAGCTTTAGGTGCAATAGAAAATAATAGATTTTTCATATAAATAATATTCCTATATAACAAAGTAAAAGAGCCGAAGTAGCTTCAGCTCTTTATTAATTTATTTAATTATTCTGTGACATGTTCAAAGAAACTAGTTGTACCATCAATATTAAAATTAAGATATCCTTGTGCATCAACATAGAAATATGCTGATTTAGTATTTCCTTCAGAATCTTTAATTGTACAGTTATAATAAGATACGTCTTTAGTAATACCAGCAACACTATATCCATTATAAAGTACTACATTTGAAGAAATTACTACTGTACCAGTTGCTCCATTAAATCCTGTCCAAGTTCCAATATAATTATCAGGTAATGTTAAACCATCTATTGAAGAAACTGTATATTCTACTTTTTCTTCAGTTGATTCATTATATGAGCAGAATGAAACAATTTTACCATCTTCTAGAGTTAATTCAATAGTAGAACCATCTGCATCTACTGCAACAATAGAAGTTTCACTTGTTGATTTTATTGTGTATTCTAAAGTATATTTTGTTGTTGTAACTACAATAGAAGTATCACTTAATACAAATGTACATTGTCCTTCATAATTGTCAACAGAGTAAGTTCCTGTTGGGATAACTATGCTAGAGTTGTGTTTTTTTTTACGCTATAAGTAGTATCTTCTACATCAGGCTCAGTAGAAATAACTGATGTGATTTCACCATTTTCTATAGTTAATGTTAAATATTGAACATCATATTCAACACCATCTAAAACGGCATTAGCTTTAATTTGTGTTTCAGATTTACTAACAATTTTATAAGTTAATGATGTTTCAGCATCATAAACGATAGTTATAGTATCTGTAGCAACTTCCATTCCAACTGAATTTTCACCATCAGTAATAGTGTATGAACCAGTAGGTATTACAACTTCAGCTTGCTTGCTCAAAGTAATAGTTGTTGATGTATCAATAATTCCATTTTTCTTAGGACGCATAGTTAATGTTCCATTTGTTTCAGACCAAATCACATATTCTTGTCCATTTGCAACAAATGAATATGTATTAGCTTCGAAACTAATTTCACTACCTTCGTTACTATTTAGTGTAATTGAAGATGTTGAAATGGTTACATAATATTGGCTATCAGCATCAGCCCATGAACCAATATATTCTTCACTGAATTCAACAGTAGTTGTGCTTGAACTGCCCTTAGTTAAAGTGTATGTATTACCATAAATTTCAATTGCAACTGAATTATCACCTAAAGTAATTGTATACTCTATATTCCCAAAGAAAGAATCTTCATATGCAACTGTTAATACATTATCTGAAATATTAGTAATTGTATAAACAGTAGCATTGTCATATTCAGAAACTTTAACAGTTGTACTACCTTCTGTTAATTCAACTGCAACATCAGTATCATCATCTTTATATGACCAAGTACCATCATATCCTGCTGGTGTCTTATATGTACGAGTCTTAGATAATGTCATTGTAATAGAACCATCATTGTAGGCGATACTATTAGAAGAAACAGTTAATGTTAATGTATAATTACCATCAACTAATGTTACAACGTTATCACCACTTACAGATTTAACAGTCCATGTATATGTGCCATCATCTTCACTTTCAACAACAACCTTAGTAGAATCAATTGTTACAGTATAATCAATACCAGTTTCTGAATTTGTTCCATACCAAGTACCTTGAGCAGATGTAGGAATTGTAACTTTTTCAGTTGATCCACCTTCCTTAACGCATTCAGCAATATATTCTACCATTGATCCATCTGATCCCATTTGGTATCCCTTATATGAAAGCTTACCATCAATAATATATAAGTAATTTTCCAAACCAACTGTTCTACTGTTTCCGCTAACTTTAGTTAATTTTAATTGAGTTGTTTCTTCGTTATAAGTATAACTACAAACTCTTTCTCTACTATTAGATAAATTTTTAATAGTTACATTATCGCCATCAAATTTAATAGTATAATTAATACCAGTTCCATCTGTAACTGTATATTTA
>CAVAIM010000050.1:0-6677 GCA_963588755.1 bacterium
TAGTAATGACTTATCCTCTAATTGGCAATTATGGATTAACTAATGAAGATTATGAGTCAAAATCAATATATATGTCTGGATTTGTTGTTCATGAATATAATGATTTTCCTTCTAACTTTAGATATACAGAGACACTTGGCGATAAAATGGATGAATATGGTGTAGCTGGTATATCTGGAGTTGATACTAGAGAAATAGTTAGAATTATTAGAGATAGTGGTTCTATGAAAGCTATGATTGTAGATGAAGATGAAGATACAGAGAAATGTTTAGAAGAATTAGCTCTTTTTGCATATAATCATGATCAAGTAAAGAAGGTATCTAGTAAGAAAATATGGTATTCTAGATGTCCAAATCATTTATATACTGTAGTTGCGATTGACTGTGGATGTAAGTTAAATATTATTAGAATGTTAAATAACTACAAGTGTAATGTAGTAGTTGTACCTTATAACACTAGTGTAGAAGATATTTTAAAGTTTAAACCAGATGGATTATTTATCTCAAATGGTCCTGGTGATCCAATCGATGTTACTGAAGTAATTAATACTATTAAAACATTAAAAGGTAAATTACCAATGCTTGGAATTTGTTTAGGACATCAAATGATAGGTTTAGCATATGGTGCTAAAACATATAAGATGCGTTTCGGACACCGTGGTGGTAATCACCCTGTTAAAGATATTTTAACTGGTAAAATTGAAATCACAAGCCAAAACCACTCTTATGCAATTGATAAAGATTCATTAAAGGGTACAGGACTTGAGCTTACTCATGTAAACTTATTAGATGGTGAAGCTGAAGGTATGGAAGATGTTAAGAACAGAGTAATTGCTGTACAATATCACCCTGAATCTGCAGCCGGTCCTGAAGACTCAAGATATATTTTTGAACGCTTTTTAAATAATATGAAAGAAAGTATTGAGGAAAAGAAAAATGCCTAAACGTACTGATTTAAAGAAGATTATGATTATTGGTTCAGGTCCTATTGTAATTGGACAAGGAGCTGAATTTGACTATGCTGGAACTCAAGCTTGTCTTGCAATTAAAGAAGAAGGATATGAAACAATTTTAGTAAACTCAAATCCTGCAACTATCATGACAGATACAAAGATTGCAGATAAGGTTTATATGGAACCACTTGATTTAGAGAATGTTGCAAAAATCATTAGAAAAGAACGTCCTGATGGTGTAATTTGTTCTATCGGAGGACAAACAGGTCTAAATCTTGGTATGAAACTTTATACTAATGGTGTACTTGAAGAATGTCAAACTGAACTTCTAGGTACAGGATATGATGCAATTGAAAAAGCTGAAAACAGAGAATTATTCAAAGAGTTATGTGAACAAATTGGTGAACCAGTTCTTCCTTCATATAACTGTCATACTCTAGAAGAAGCTATGGAAGCTGCACATAAGATTGGATACCCAGTAATCTTACGTCCTGCATTCACTCTAGGTGGTACTGGTGGTGGATTTGCAGATAACGATGAAGAAATGATTCCACTTACAAAGAATGCATTAAAGTTATCTCCTGTAACTGAAGTATTAGTTGAAAAATCAATTAAAGGTTATAAAGAAATTGAATACGAAGTATTAAGAGATAAGAATGATACTGCAATTGTAGTATGTAATATGGAAAATATTGACCCAGTTGGTATTCATACTGGTGACTCAATCGTTGTTGCACCAAGCCAAACTCTAACTAATAAAGAATATCAAATGCTTAGAAACTCTGCCTTAAAGATTATTAGATCTTTAGGTATTGAAGGTGGATGTAACGTTCAATTCTCACTTGACCCATATTCATTCCAATATTATGTAATTGAGGTTAACCCAAGAGTTTCTCGTTCATCAGCTCTAGCTTCAAAGGCTTCAGGTTTCCCTATTGCGCGTGTTAGTGCTAAGATTGCCGTAGGTTTAACTCTAGATGAAATTAGAATTGCAAATACTTGTGCTGCATTTGAACCAACACTAGACTATGTAGTTACAAAAGTACCTCGTTTCCCATTTGATAAATTTGCAGATGCAAATAGAACATTATCAACTCAAATGAAGGCTACTGGTGAAGTAATGAGCTTAGGTAGAACAATTGAAGAATCTCTACTTAAGGCTATAAGATCTCTTGAAATTAAAGCTTGCCACTTAGAATTAGCTGAATTTAAAGACTTAAATGAAGAAGAATTAATCAAAGAAATTGAAAAACAAAATGATAAGCGTCCTTTTGCAATTGCTGAAGCATTAAGAAAAGGTGTTACAATTGATAAGTTATATTCAATTACAAGAATAGATAGATTCTTCCTTGAAAAGTTTGATCATATAGTACAAATTGAAAATGAATTAAAATCTAATCCATTCTCAAAAGAATTATTTATTAAAGCTAAAACGTATGGATTCTCAGATGAATATTTAGCTAAGATTTATAATAAATCAAAGATTGATATCTATAAATATAGAAAAGAAAATAATATCTACCCAGTTTATAAGATGATTGATACATGTGCATCAGAATTTAAGTCATATATTCCTTACTTCTATTCTACATATGAACATGAAAATGAATCTATTAGATCAAAGAAGAAGAAAGTTATTGTACTTGGTTCAGGTCCTATTAGAATCGGACAAGGTGTAGAATTCGACTACTCTACAACACACTGTATTTGGACACTTCAAAAAGAAGGATACGAAGCTATCGTAATCAACAATAACCCTGAAACAGTTTCTACAGATTATACATTATCAGATAAGTTATACTTTGAACCACTTACTATTGAAGATGTAATGAATGTTTATGATTTTGAACAACCAGAAGGAGTAATTGTTACTCTAGGTGGTCAAACACCTATCAATCTATCAAGTGATTTAGCTAGTCTTGGTGTAAAGATTATTGGTTCATCAGTTGAAGCTATAGCTAAAGCTGAAGACAGAGACTTATTTGAAAAAGAAATGGAAAAGATTAATATTCCACTTCCAAAGGGTTATGCTGTATTAAAAGAAGAAGATGGTATCAAAGCTGCAAATGAAATCGGATACCCTGTACTTGTAAGACCATCATTCGTACTTGGTGGTAGAATGATGAAGATTATTTATGATGAAAAATCATTAAAGAAATTCATGAAAGAAGTTATGGAATTTGATTCAACTCACCCAGTATTAATTGATAAATACATCTATGGTGTTGAATGTGAAGTTGATGCAATTTGTGACGGCGAAAATGTATTCATTCCAGGTATCATGCAATTAATTGAAAGAACTGGTGTTCACTCAGGAGACTCAATGAGTGTATATCCTCCATATAGCTTATCACAAGAAGTTAAGAACACTATTATTGAATATACAACTAAGATTGGTCTAGCTTTAAATATGATTGGATTATTTAATATTCAATTCATAGTTAAGGATAATAAAGAAGTATCAATCATTGAAGTTAACCCTCGTTCAAGCCGTACTGTACCATTCCTTGCAAAATCAACTGGTGCACCTATTGCTGACATTGCTTCTCAAGTAATGTTAGGACATAAATTAAAAGATTTAGGTTATGTTGGTGTTAGAGAAGAAAAGAAGAGATGGTATGTAAAGACTCCTACATTCTCATTTACAAAGATTCAAGGTATGGATGTAGTATTATCTCCTGAAATGAAATCAACAGGTGAAGCTATCGGATACGATAAAGATTTAAATAGAGCTCTATTCAAATCTCTAAAAGCTTCAGGACAACGTCTAGTTAATTATGGTACTGTATTTGTAACAATTGCAGATCAAGATAAGGAACAAGCTCTACCATTAATTAAGAGATTCTATGATTTAGGATTCAATATTGAAGCTACATATGGTACTGCAAAATACTTAAAAGAACATGGTGTAAGAACTCGTGTAAGAAAGAAATTATCTGAAGGTAGTGAAGAAATTCTTGATGCATTAAGAAAAGGTTATGTATCTTATGTAGTAAACACTATGACTGATGATTCAATTTCTATTGCACATGATGGTGTAAAGATTAGAAGATGTGCAATCGATAATAATGTTGCAGTATTTACTTGTCTTGATACAGTTAATGCACTTCTAAATGTATTAGAAGGTATTACAATGAGTGTAGATACAATTGATGGAGAATAATATGAAAGTTGTAGATTTAACTGTTGTTGAAAATATTCAAATTAAGAATGATATTTATCTATTAACTTTAGAAGGTGACACAAGTGCAATTAAGCATTCTGGTGAATTCGCTGAACTAAAGTTAGATAAGTATTATTTAAGAAGACCTTTATCTATTCATGATTATTCTGCTAATCAAGTTAAGTTCTTATATAAAGTACTAGGTCATGGTACTAAAGATTTAACTAAGTACAAAAAAGGTGACGTAATAAATACAATCCTTGGCCTTGGAAATGGATTCGATGACTCTAAGTCAAAGAATCCACTTCTAATAGGTGGAGGTATTGGTATTGCACCTCTATATAATTTAGCTAAAGAATTTAATAAAAAGGGTATCAGACCTAATATCATCTTAGGATTTAAGAATATTGATGAAGTATGTTATATCAAAGAATTTGAAGCTTTAGGTAATGTAGTAGTAACAACTGATGATGGAACATATGGTTATAAGGGTAATCCTGTATCATATTTAAAAGAAAATAATGTAGAGTATGATTACTATTATGCATGTGGACCACTTGTAATGCTTAAGTTCTTATCTATGTATTCGAAGTTAGGTTGTGTTTCTCTAGAAGCACGTATGGGTTGTGGTTTTGGTGCTTGTATGGGATGTTCAATTAAAACTAGTTTCGGACCAAAGAGAGTATGTAAAGAAGGCCCTGTATTTACTTCAAGTGAGGTAATTTATGAATAAAGAAATTAAATTTTTAGGAAAAACTTTTAAGAATCCAGTAATTCCTGCAAGTGGTACATTTGGTTTCGGTTATGAATTTGCTGAATACTATGACATTAACATTTTAGGTTCTATTTCTTGTAAAGGTACAACACTTGAACCACGTTATGGTAATCCTCTACCTCGTATTGCAGAATGCGACAATGGATTAATTAATTCAATTGGACTACAAAATCCTGGTGTAGACAAGGTTATTAATGAAGAGTTAGTAAAACTTGATAAGGTATATCATGATCAAATAATTGCAAATGTTGGTGGACACTCATTTGATGATTATATTGAAACTTGTAAGAGATTTAATAATGTTGATAAAGTATTTGCAATTGAATTAAATATATCTTGTCCTAATGTTGAAGCCGGTGGTATGGCTGTAGGTGTAAATCCTCAAGTAGCAAGTGAACTTGTTAAGAAAGTAAAAGAAGTTTCAACTAAACCTATTATTGTAAAACTTTCACCTAATGTAACAAATATTGTTGAAATTGCAAAAGCTGTAGAAGAAGCTGGTGCTGATGCAATATCTTTAATTAATACTCTAGTTGGTATGAGAATTGATTTAAAAACTGGTAAACCAATTATAGCAGTTAAAAAAGGTGGATATTCAGGTAAAGCTATTTATCCTGTTGCATTAAGAATGGTATATGAAGTATCTAAGGCTGTAAATGTTCCTGTTATTGGTATGGGTGGAGTTTCTACAGCTTATGATGTAATTGAAATGATGTATGCAGGAGCATCACTTGTAATGGTTGGTGCTGAAAATTTAATCAATCCATATGCTTGTCGTGATATTATTAATGATTTGGATAAAGTAATGGAAGAATTAAAAATTAAAAATTTAGAAGATATTATAGGAGTTTCTCATAAATATGAATAATAATGTAATTATTGCGTGTGATTTTGAATCAAAAGAAAAACTATACTCATTCCTTAAACCATTTGAAGGATTAAATCCTTATCTTAAGATTGGTATGGAAATGTATTATAAAGAAGGACCTAGTCTAGTTAAAGAATTAAAGGAAAAAGGATTTAAAATCTTCTTAGATTTAAAATTACATGATATTCCTAACACAGTTAAGAAAGCTATGGAAAAGATTGGTAACCTTGGTGTTGACATTACTAATGTACACGCTGAAGGTGGAATTGAAATGATGCGTGCTGCAAAAGAAGGACTAAATAATACTCTATATGGTAGAAATACTAAGTTAATTGCAGTAACTGTTCTTACTTCAATTAATGAAGAAATTTTACATAATGAATTATTAGTTGATAGAACAAAGTCTGTTAAAGATGTTGCAAAAGTATATGCAGAAAATGCTAAAGCTGCAGGTCTTGACGGTTGTGTATGTTCTGCATTTGAAGCACCTGTTATGGATGAATTAGGTTTAATTTCAGTATGTCCTGGTATTAGACTTGAAGGAGATGCAAAGGGTGACCAAAAGAGAGTTGCAACTCCAAGTCTTGCAAAAGAAAATAAAGCAAGCTTTATTGTTGTAGGTAGATCAATTACAGGAGCTGTTGATCCTGTAGCTGCATATAAAAAATGTTTAGAGGAGTTTAATTAATATGAAAGATTTAGAATTAGTAGTTGCATCAAATTTATTAAAAATTAAGGCAGTATTTTTAAAACCAAATGATCCATTTACTTGGGCAAGTGGTATTAAATCACCAATTTATTGTGATAATAGATTAACTCTATCTTACCCTATTGTAAGAAATATTATTGAAGAAGGATTAGCTGATACTATTAGAAAGTACTATCCTACATGTGAATGTGTAATGGGTACTTCAACAG
>CAVAIM010000051.1:0-2371 GCA_963588755.1 bacterium
GACAAATTCAAGCTACATTTATATCTAATGGTTTAATTTATATGTTAGTAGATTATTTTAAAGGTGAAATGGGTATTACAATTGATGAGTTAAATCAAGCAGTTAAAGCATTAGTTAAATAATTTTTTAAAAAACTATTTACAATATACTTTCTAAGGTATATAATAATTTTAAATTGAATAAGTTGTCACAAGATAGAGGCGCATTAGTCAATAGTAATTATATGGAGCTAGTAGAAAGCGAGGAATTATAATGAAAGGGACATATGCCGAAGGGTATCCTAGTCTACGAGGGGTATTGCTGGGCAAACATAAAATATATGTTTGACTGTCACTAATTATTAGTGTTGAGCTACCGTGATTAAAAATAAACAAGAAATATTTTTAATTGAATGGAGTGGTAGCAATTATACCACTCCATTTTTCTTACCTCCTTATGGCAGTATTCAATAATCTTACCATTAGGAGGTTTTTTATATTTATGAGTAAGACATTAAGAAACACATTATTATTAGGCACTATTGCCTTAGGCGGAGCAGTATCACTAGCTTCTTGCGGAAACCAAACAGTAGACAATGGCACATTAGTTATCGGTCTAGAATGTAACTATGCACCATTTAACTGGACAAGCCCTACAAAGAATGCATATACATTAGATATTTCTAATGATGCAAGTGGTTATGCAGATGGTTATGACATTAACTTTGCAAAAAGAGCTGGCGAAGAACTTGGAATGAATGTTCAAATTGTTAAGCTTGAATGGGATAACTTAATTCCTTCCCTAAATGCAGGTACTATTAACTGTATCATTGCAGGTATGACTGATACTGAAGAAAGAAGAGAATCTATTGATTTCACTAATGAATACTATCGTTCTGAATTAGTATTATTAACTAGTAAGACTGTTGCTGATCAATACAATTCACAAACTCTAGACACTCAAGCTTTAACTACTTTATTATCAGGTAAAGGTGTAATATCTCAAATTCAAACTGTAACTGATTCAGTAATTGATACATTTGCAACTACTACAGGATGTGTACACGTTACTCCTGTTGATACATTTGCAACTGCAGCTGTACAAGTAGGAAATGGTGCAGCATTTGCGATGACTGCTGAATACCCAGTAGCTCAAGCTTTAGCAAAAGCTAATTCTAATCTTGGTATTATCCATATTGATCAAACAATTTTAGGTGACCAATTATCTGAACTTGGTGTATCAATTGGTATTGCAAAGGGTAATACTGAATTAAAAGATAAGTTAAATAGCGTTCTAGCTAACTATTCTCAAGAACAAAGAAATAGTGATATGGCTAGCGCTGTAGAAAGAAGCGGAGAATAATATGATTTTATCTACACTAAGTGATATATCGAGTATATTATCAAGAAGTGAATATATACATTGGTTTCAAATCGGTATTATTTCAACAGTTTTATTATCAATATTAGGTACTATACTTGGTTTAACACTTGGTGTATTTATTGCATTTGGTAAAAGAATCGTTGTAAATAAAAAGGATTTTATTCTAAATAAAATCTGGAAGTATATCGTTAAATATTTCTGTGTTATATATTCAGTAGTAATGCGTGGAACACCAATGATGGTTCAAGCTATGATATTCCAATTCTTATGTTTAGCAATTGGAATTAACTGGACAATGACTTTAACTAGTAATGAAGTATTCAATGGATGGTTCTTTGGTGGTTTAATTGTATTAACATTAAACACTGCAGCTTATATGGCTGAAATTGTTCAATCAGGATTAAATGGTGTTGGAACTGATCAAACTGAAGGAGCTAAGAGTTTAGGTATGAACTCTTTCCAAATTTTAATCCATGTTGAATTACCACAAGCTTTACGTAATGCAATTCCTACAATTGGTAATGAATGGATTGTAAATATTAAGGATTCATCAGTATTAAATGTTGTAGGTGTAACTGAGTTATTCTTTAGAACTAAAAACATTGCCGGACAAAGTTATAAAACTTTAGCTGCATACTTTATTGTAGCCGCAATCTATCTAGTATTAACACTATGTACTACATTAATATTAAAAATTATTACTAAAAAGTTAGATGGTACACTAAAATTCCCTACATTTAAGAGAAAGAAGGTAAATCAAAATGAAGAAGCATAAATTTGATGAAACTGAATTTGATGAACCTATTCTTTCTATTCAACATTTAAGTAAAAAATATGGTGATAACGGGGTTTTAAAAGATGTATCGCTTGATGTAAATAGAGGAGAATGTGTTGTAATTATTGGACCATCTGGTTCTGGTAAATCTACATTCCTTCGTACTATTAATTTACTAGAAGAGCCTACTGGTGGACAAATTTTATTTAAGGGATATAATACACTAGCTAAAGA
>CAVAIM010000051.1:2381-6659 GCA_963588755.1 bacterium
GCGGATAGAAATGCTTTAAGACGTCATATTTCAATGGTTTTTCAACATTTTGATTTATTCAATAATAAAAATGTTTTACAAAACTGTGTAATAGGACAAACTAAAGTATTAAAAAGAGATAAGGCTAAATCAGAAGAAATAGCTAAAAACTTCTTAACTTTAGTAGGTATGTCTGATAGATTAAACTATAAGATATCAGAAATATCAGGTGGACAAAAACAAAGAGTTGCGATTGCGCGTAGTCTTTCAATGAGCCCTGATATTATCTTATTTGATGAACCTACTAGTGCACTAGATCCTGAGATGGTACAAGGTGTACTTAATGTAATGAAGGATGTTGCAAAAAGTGGTATGACAACTATTGTCGTAACACATGAAATGTCATTTGCACGTGATGTTGCTGATAGAGTTATCTTCATGGCAGATGGTGTAATTCAAGAAGAAGGTACAAGCGATTATATCTTTAATGAATGCACTAATGAACGTCTACTTAAGTTCATTGGAAAGTTATAAATTTGATAAAATTAAGAATAAATCTTGTTAAAATTAGTAGCAAATTTGCTACTTTTTTTAATTTCAAGTAGCATATTACCCTTTTGTATGTTATAATTAGAGCGTCTCATTTTAATAAACAAGTAATTGTTAAATAATTTAATTAAGGGTGGATATTATGGAAAATAATCAAAATGAAGAAAAATATATCACGCTTGGCCAAATATTTCAAATGTTTGCAAGACGTATTTGGTGGCTAGTTGGTATATTTGTATGTGGTTGTGTTGTAACTTTAATTTTAACTTTATTAATGGTTAAACCTAAGTACAAATCAAGCACATCAATTCTAGTAAACCAAGAAAAGTTTACTACAAGTAGTTCAAGTGATGTATCTGGTGCATTACGTGCTACTCAAACAATTTCTGAGTGGATTGTTGACACATCAATCGTTGAAGAAACTATTGCAACACTTTCTAAGGATGAAAAAGTTGCAAACCTAGCTAAAGATTATACAGCTACAAGTTTTAAGAAATGTGTATCTACTACAGTTTCTACATCTTCATTATTTGTATATGTAACATTTACATCAGGTAATGAAGAATTTTCACAAACAGCTTTAAAGGTTTTAATTGAAACAGGTATTGAAAAGACTAACGAAAAAGTTGGAGAGAGTTATAAATACCCAGTTGTTGAAAACTCATATAATGTTGTTACAGAAGCAACTCCAAGTGAAAAGACAGGTACTAGCAAATCATTATACATGGTTATTGGTGCTTTAGTTTCATTAGTTGTTGGATGTGCAACTTGTATTATTATTGAACTTTGCAAGAACAAGTATACAACTCCTGAAGAAGCAGCAGATGGATTACAAAAACCTATTCTTGGATTCCAAACAGATGATAAGAATACTTTAAATATTGGAGACATTAATGCTGATTCATTTGTTAATAAAGTAAATTATGAAAAGCTTTTAACTAATATTGATTTCTCAATTGAAGGTGAAAGCAAGAAGGTTATTGAAATTACTTCAACTTCTCAAGAAGAAGGTAAGTCAACTACTGTTATGAACTTAGGTAAGACATTATCTAATAATAATAGAAAGTGTTTAATTATTGATCTTGATTTAAGAAAACCAAGAATTCATTCATACTTTGGTATTGAAAGACAAAATGGTATTTCTGAATATATTACAAGTGATGTGGAAAATGTAAATATTCATCAAATCGATAATAACCTATCAGTTATTACTGCAGGTGCTAAGGTTCCTAACCCAACAATCATTTTACAAAGTGAAAAGTTAAAGAACTTAATTGAAAGTTGTAAGAATGACTATGATTATATTATCTTAGATACAGCTCCTGTATTAGCTACAAGCGATGCAAAGGTTGTAACAAAGATTAGTGATGCAGTTATTTATGTTGTTGCGGCTAACCAAACTAAGGCTAGCATTGCAAAGAAGTGCTTAGCTGAATTAAGCAATGAAAATGCAAATATCTTAGGTTTAAATATTACAAAAGTTAAACGTGCTAAGAAAGACGATTACTATTATTACTATAGTGAGAAATAATCTATGATTGACATTCATACTCATATAGTACCATCTGTTGATGATGGTGCAAAAGATTTAAACACATCTTTAGGTATGATTGACTTAGAAATTAATGGGGGAGTAGATACGATTGTGTTTACTCCTCATTCTTATTGTCATAAAGATATTTCTAAAGAAGACATATTAAAAAATTTTGAAATACTTGAAAAAAGTATTAAAGAAAAGTATCCTAATCTTAAATATTATTTAGGTCAAGAAATCTATTATGATAAGACTACTTACTCTAAATTAGATAATAAAGAGTACTTAACTATAAATAATACAAAATATATTTTAATTGAATTTAATTATTATATTACAATTGATGAATTAGAGGATATAATATATACTATAAGACTTAAAGGCTATGAACCAATCATAGCTCATATTGAAAGATATAATATTGATTTAAAAGAATATTATAAATTAAAGAAAAATACTAATGTATTAATGCAAGTGAATACTAAATTCTTGATTGAAAACAAACATAAAGCTAAAAAGATGATTAAAGATAAAATCATTGATTATGTTGCGTCAGACTGTCATTCACTTGATAGAAGACCACCTAATTTAGGTAGTGTTAAGAAAATTATTGAAAAGTATAACTTAAATATTGATAGATTTAATTAATATCAATATTATAAAATTCGGAGGGTTATATATGAAAAAAATATTACAAATATCAAATTATTATCCTCCACATATCGGTGGAATTGAACAAACTGCAAAAGATATAGTTTCTAGTTGTTCTAGAGACTATCAAATTAAGACATTATGTTTTAATGGAGATAAAGGAACTTGTTATGATAACTATAATGGATCTGATGTAGTTAGAGTAAATATTGATAAAATGGCTGGTAGTCAACAATTAAGTTTTAGTTTTGGTAAAGAACTTAAGAAGATTATGAATGAATATAAGCCTGATATTGTTATATTTAACTATCCTAATCCATTCCAAGCTCATTATTTAAAGAAATATTTAAAACATAAAACCTTCAAATTTATTATTTGGTGGCATTTAGATATTACTAAACAAAAGGTTCTTGCAAAACTATTTAACGCTCAAAATAGATTCTTACTTAAGAAAGCTGATAAAATAGTTGCGACTAGCCCTAATTATATTGAAGGTAGTAAGTGGTTAGCTCAATATAGAGATAAGTGTGTTGTAATTCCTAGCTGTGTTGATGAGCTTAGAATGAAGTATGATGGGGAAACTATTACTAAAGCAGAAGAATTAAGAAATAAATACAATGGTAAACATATCTGTTTTGCGTGTGGAAGACATGTAGAATATAAAGGTATTAAGTATTTAGTTGAAGCTTCTAAATATTTATCAGATGATTATAAGATATTAATTGGTGGTAAAGGTCCTTTAACTGATGAGTTAATTGAAGCGGCTCGTAATGATTCCAAGATAGAATTCTTAGGTAGGATTAGTGATGAAGATTTAAAAGCTTATTTACTTGCATGTGATGTCTTTGCATTCCCTTCAATTACTAAGAATGAAGCCTTTGGTTTAAGCTTAGCTGAAGCTCTATATTACGGCAGGCCATCTGTAACATTTACTATTGATGGTTCTGGTGTAAATTACGTTAATTTAGATAATGTAACTGGTCTTGAGGCACCTAATAAGGATTCAAAAGCCTTTGCAGAAAGTATTAGAAAGATTACAGAAGATAAGGAATTATATTCAAAATTAAGTGAAAACGCAAAAACAAGAACTAAAGAATTATTATCATTTGATAAATTCAAAGAAAATGTATTAAATTTAATTAAATCATTATAAATTTAATTAAAGGGGTGAGAAAGTTATGTATGATTATTTAATTGTTGGTGCTGGTCTTTATGGATCAACATGTGCATACGAACTTAATAAAAAAGGATATAGGGTACTTGTAATTGATAAGAGAGACCATATAGGTGGAAACATTTATACTAAAAATATTAATGGTATAAATGTACATGTATATGGACCTCATATCTTTCATACTAACAAACAAGAAATATGGGATTATATAAATCAATTTGCTCATTTTAATCACTATATTAATGCGCCTCTTGCAATCTATAAAAATGAAGTATATAACCTTCCTTTTAATATGAATACATTCTCACGCCTTTGGCCTGACGTTGTCACTCCAGAAGATGCAAAAAGACATATTCAAGAAGAAGTGTTAAAGTGTAATATTAAGAAACCT
>CAVAIM010000052.1:0-6635 GCA_963588755.1 bacterium
ACTTAAAGACTTCAACTAATAAATATAAATATTTATCTGATAATTCAATTATTAATAGAATGAAATATATACTTGAAGACTTAAATAGAGAAGCTGAAATTCAAAAGATTGAAAATAAGATTAACGAAGAAGTTAAGAAATCAATTGATGAATCTCAAAAAGAATACTATTTAAGAGAAAAGATGAAAGCTATTCAAAGTGAACTTGGTGAATCAGGTAGAACTGAAGAAGAAATTGATGAGCTTAAACAAAAGATTGATAAGGCTGGTATGCCTGAAAAGATTAAGCAAAAAGCTCTAAAAGAATTAAAGAGATATCAAATTACTTCAAGCCAAAATGCTGAATCAGGTATTATTAGACAATACCTTGAATTTATTGTTTCACTTCCATGGAAGGAAGAAACAAAGGATTCATCTGATATTAAGTCAGTAGAAGCTATCCTTGATAAGAATCACTTTGGTCTTGAAAAGGTTAAGGAAAGAATTCTTGAATACTTATCAGTTAAGATTTTAACAGGTAAGAATCCTCAAACTATTCTATGCTTATACGGACCTCCTGGTGTAGGTAAAACAACTCTTGCAAAATCTATTGCAGAAGCTTTAGGAAGAAAATTCATTAAGGTTTCTCTAGGTGGAGTTCAAGATGAAGCTGAAATCAGAGGACATAGAAGAACATATCTAGGTGCTTTACCTGGTAGAATTTTAAAGGGTATGCAAGATGCGAAGACTGTAAACCCAGTATTCTTATTAGATGAAATTGATAAGATTTCTTCATCAAGTTATAGGGGAGATCCATCAAGCGCTATGCTAGAAGTACTTGATCCTGAACAAAACAAGAACTTCTCAGATAACTATCTAGAAGAAGAATATGATTTATCTAAGGTATTATTTATTACTACTGCAAACTCTCTTGATACAATTCCTCAACCATTGTATGACCGTATGGAAGTTATTACACTTTCAAGCTATACTGAATATGAAAAGACAAAGATTGGATTTGATTATTTAGTACCAAAGGTGTTAGAACAAAATGGTCTTGATAAAGATAAATTCTCTATTACGCCTGATGCAATGAAAGAAATAATCTCATCATACACAAGAGAAGCTGGTGTTAGAAGCTTACAAAGAAATATTGCAACTTTAGTTAGAAAGTCTATTAAGAAGATTTTAATGGACAATGAAGAAAAAGTTGAAATTAATACTGATAATTTAACTGATTATTTAGGTAAGAAGATTTACTTCAATAATGAATCTAGACAAGAATCTCAAATTGGTATTGTAACTGGTTTAGCTTATACTCAATTTGGTGGAGATACTCTAGATATCGAAGTTACTACTTACCCAGGTAAAGGTGCATTAGTATTAACTGGTAAATTAGGAGATGTAATGAAAGAATCTGCAATGGCTGCCTTATCTTATGTTAAGAGTCATTACAAGGAATTCGGTATTGATCCTAAGGTGTTCCAAGAAAATGATATTCATATCCATGTACCTGAGGGAGCTGTTCCTAAGGACGGACCTTCAGCTGGTGTAACTCTAACTACTGCAATTACAAGTGCTTTAACTAATAGAAAAGTACCTGCAACACTAGGTATGACTGGTGAAGTAACACTTCGTGGTACAGTACTTCCTATCGGGGGTCTTAGAGAAAAGTCTATTGCGGCTGTAAGAACTGGATTAAAGAAAATCTTAATTCCAAGAGAAAATCTTCGTGATTTAGATGAAGTACCTCAAGAAGTTAAAGATGTACTTGAAATTGTTCCTGTACATAATGTTTCTGAAGTACTTGATATCGCATTAGAGAAATAATGATAAAATTAGATTGTATGATTATTCGTACAATCTTTTTCTTTACATTAAATAGTCTAAATTTTATAATATTCTTAAGGTGATATTATGAAATTTATTGCTTATAGCGTTGACGAGATTGATCATATTGGTCTGGTTAAGAATGATAAAATTTACAAAACTAAATACACAAAAATAGAAGAACTATTTGATTTGGATTTAACTAGAATTGAAGTATTAGATGAAGAAATAAGAAAAATACATGAAGAGCCAATCATTAAATATCCGGCCCAAGATATTATATGTGTTGGTATGAACTATTTAAAACATAAACAAGAATGTATTGATGCAAAACTATCTAAGAATAGTGATATTAAGAGTGTATATTTTTCTAAAAGATGTAATAAGGCTATTACTAATGGTGATACTATCGATTTACATTCAGATATTACTAAGTTCCCTGATTATGAAGGAGAACTTGGTGTAATCATAAAGAGTGATATATACAAACCATTAAGTAATCACGAAATTAAAGATAAGATATTTGGATATATTATTGTAAATGATGTTAGTGCAAGAGACATCCAAAAAGAACATGAACAATTTTACTTTGGTAAATCGCTTGAAACATATACTGTTTTATCAAGTGTAGTTGTAACTAGTGATGAATTTGATGAGTTCCCTCAAGTTGACATAAAAACATATGTAAATAATGAACTAAGACAATGTGATAATACAAAGAATATGATATTTGATATTCCTTATCAAATAAAAGAATTAGCTAGTGGAATTGTATTGAAAAGTGGTACAATTATCTCAACAGGTACTCCAAATGGTGTTGGTAAAGCCTTAGGTAAACCTTTAAAAGAAAATGATATTGTAAGAGTAGAAATTGATGAGTTAGGATATATAGAAAATAGGTGTAAATAATATGGATTATACAATTGTAATTGATTATCAAAAAGATTTTATAGATGGTTCACTATATAATGAAGGAGCTATCAACATTAGAGAAAATGTAATTAAGAGAATTAAAGAAGCTATCGAAAATAATCATAAATTAGTATTTACTAAGGATACTCATTTTGATAATTATTTAGAGACTAATGAGGGTAAGAACTTACCTATTAAACATTGTATTAAGAATACTTTAGGACATGAAATTGATTCTAAAACTTTAGAGAGTTTTAATTATCCTTATGAAGTTATAGAAAAAACTACATTCGGATATTTAGATTGGAATCTAGATAACCCTACAAATATTTATATGTTAGGTGTATGTACTGATATTTGTGTAGTATCTAATGCACTAATATTAAAAGCTAAATATCCTGATGCGAATGTCTATGTGTATTCTGATGCATGTGCAGGTCTATCAGATAAACTTCATCTAGAAGCATTAGATGTAATGAAGAGTTGTCAAATAAAGGTGCTATAGATGAAAATATTATATGAGGATAATCATGTAATTGTAGCTTATAAAGAGTGTGGATTGTTATCTCAAGAAGATATTTCAAAATCAAAAGATATTCTTACAAGCCTTAAAGCATATATTAAAGAAAAATATGAAAAACCAGGTGATGTTTACTTAGGTTTAGTTCATAGACTTGATAGAAATACATCAGGGTTAATGGTGTTTGCGCGAACTAGTAAAGCTGCTTCAAGACTATCTGAACAAATCAGAAATCATGAGAATTTTAATAAAAAGTATCTTGCAGTAGTTGAAGGTAAAATGGAAGTAGGAGATAGTAATATTCTTGTTAATAAACTATTAAAAAATGAAGCACAAAATAAAAGTTACGTTTCAAATAGTAAAGAAGCTAAAGAAGCAAAACTAGAATATAGAGTTCTAGATTCTAAACTTATTAATGGAAAACCATATTCACTTGTAAGTATTACCTTGCTTACAGGACGTCACCATCAAATAAGATGCCAATTTGCGCACATTAACCATCCTATTGCGGGTGATTTAAAGTATGGAGGACATAAACTTGAAAGAAATGAATATAACTTATCTAGTTATTCATTGAGTTTCATACATCCTACTAAGAAAGAAGTAATGAACTTTAATTATTTCAAGTCTTACTCACTATTTAAAGAGTTTGATGATAGCGATTTACTTAACAAATATAAATTAATTTAAGAGGTTTTTAATAATCTCTTATTTTTTTATTTAATGTTTAATGGAAACGATTATAGTTAATATTTATTCAATTATAGAGTAGACTCTAGTTTTCGTCTAACTTTATTTTTAGCGTAATTTAGTATATAATATAGGAGTTTATGAGAGGTGTTTATTTATGTATCATTCAACTAGAGGATTAAATAAAATTCATGCTTCTGAAGCTATTATTAAAGGACTTGCAGAAGACAAAGGATTATATGTTGTAGATAATATAGAATCATTAGAATTAAAGAAAGAAGATACACAATTATCTTATCAAGAAATATGTAAGAAAGTTTTTAAGGTATTCTTAGATGATTTCACTGATGAAGAAATAGAGGAAGCAGTAAGTGTATATAATACAGAAAACTTCCCTTATGGTTTTACTAAATATAGAGGAACTACTGATTATTGTTTCTTATATTTAACTCAAGGACCTACATTTGCGTTTAAGGACATGGCTCTTCAAGCTTTACCTAAGCTTATTGAAATAGCTAAGAGAAAGCATAATAACACTAAGAAGACTGTAGTTCTTACCGCAACAAGTGGAGACACAGGTTCAGCCGCAATGGCAGGATTTTCAAAAAATGAATCTAATTCAATTATTGTATTATATCCTAATAATGGTTGTTCTGAACTACAAGAAGCACAAATGTTATCATTCACTAATGATCACTCTTATGCATTTGCAGTTAATGGTAATTTTGATGATTGCCAAAGAATGGTTAAGAAGATATTTGCTGAATACAAGAATGATTCAATTGATTTAGTATCAGCTAATTCTATTAATATCGGTCGTCTAATCCCTCAAGTTGCATATTACTATGCATCATACTTAAAACTTGTAGATGATGATTTAATTTTATTTGGTGAAAAGATTAATCTTGTTGTACCTACAGGAAACTTTGGTAATATTTTAGCTGCAATCACTGCCTCTAAGATGGGCCTTCCTGTTAATAAAATTATTTGTGCATCTAATGAAAATAATATCTTAACAGACTTCTTTAATACTGGTGTATATGATGCAAATAGAGAATTCAAGACTACTAATTCACCAGCTATGGATATTTTAATTTCATCTAATCTTGAAAGATTCTTATATTTAATTTATAAGGATGTTAATAAGATTAAAGCCTTAGAAGAAGAATTAGACTCAACTCACAAGTTTAGTATTCCAAAGGAAGATATAACTAAAGCCTTCCCTAATATTATTGCAGGATACGCAACAGAGGAAGAAACACTTAATGCGATTAAGACTTCATATCAATACAATAAGATTTTAATTGATCCACATACAGCTGTAGGATTTAAAGTATTAATGGATAATAAGAACTTAGATAATTGCTTTACTGTTGTAATTTCTACAGCTAGTCCTTATAAGTTCTCTGATACTATTTGTAAGGCTCTAGATTTAGAAGCAGGTAATGAAATGGATAGAATCAATAAAATATATACTAAGACTGGTGTAAAGATTGATCCTAGAATTTATAAGTATTTAGAAAATAGTGCCTCTAAGAATGTTATTGATTTAAGTGATGTATATAATCGTGTTACAGGTATTCTAGACAATGAATAGTTTTAAGATTTCTGTTCCTGCAACAAGCGCTAACCTTTGTATTGGCTTTGATACTTTAGGTGTTGCCTTAGATATTTATAATGAATTTGAATTTAGTGAATCAAACACTGATAAAGTATTGGATTTTGACCCTAAGTTTAATAATGATTCTAATTTAGTATTAACTAGTTATAAGATATTCTTTCGTGAATTTAATGTAGTGTATATTCCAGTATCCATTAAATTAATTAAAAATGATGTACCTGAATCAAGAGGCCTAGGTTCTAGTGCTACATGTATAGTTGCAGGAGTACTTGCGGCTAACCGTATATCAAAGTCAAATAAGTCAGATGAAGAACTTTTAGCCCTAATGACTAAGATAGAAGGACATCCTGATAATGTAGCACCTGCATTCTTAGGTGGATTTGTGGCTTCTACTATGACTAATAATAAAGTATATCCTATTAAATATAATATTTCAGATAAATTAATATTTAATGTTTATATTAGTCCTTTTAAATTATCTACAGAAGAAGCTAGAAAAGTATTACCTAGCGCATATTCAAGAGCAGACGTTGTACACAACTTATCAAGAATTGTAAATCTACCTTATGCATTAGTTAATGGTGATTATAATTTACTTAAAGTATTATTAGAAGACAAGATACATGAACCATATAGAATTGAAATTATTAAGGGTGCTAAAGAATTATTTAAATCAATAAGTAAAGAAGATGCAATTCCTTTGATTTCTGGTAGTGGTTCTACAATTCTATCTATTTCAAATAAAGATATTAATGTTAAAGATGATTATTATAAGCAAGTAAGTGTTCATGTTGTATCTTTAGGAGCTATTATTAATGATTAATTTAGGATTATGTGGATTTGGTACTGTTGGTAGTGGCGTATATAAAATCATTAGTGAAAATACTCACTTTAAAGATAAAGTTAAGGTAAGTAAGATTTTAGTACATAATATAGATAAACATGAAGATATTCACGACTATGCGACTACTAATTATTTAGATATAGTAAATGATTCCTCTATTGATACTGTTATTGAATGTATTGGTGGTACAACACTTGCTTATGACATTATTAAAACAAGTTTAATTAATAAGAAGAATGT
>CAVAIM010000053.1:0-1882 GCA_963588755.1 bacterium
ATTTATGAACTTGCATGTACAAACAATATAGTAGATGAAATCAATGACAATTTAAACGCATTTGTTTCACTACTTGATGAAAATCCTGATTTCGTTAAGGTATTAACATACCCTAAGATTTCTAAAGAGGATAAGAAAAAAACTTTAAAAGATACTTTAATTAATTTTAATGATTTATTCATTACATTCTTATATGTCTTAATTGATAATAATAGAATTGATGAAATTAAAGATATTAAATCTGATTATCAAAGAAGAGTAAATGAATCTAATGGCATCTATGATGTATTAGTTTATAGTGCAACTAAGCTTAATGATGATCAATTAAATCAAACTAAACAAAGTTTAATTAAATTATTAAATGCAAAAAGTATTAATATAAATAATATGGTAGATGAATCTTTAATTGGTGGTATTAAAGCTTTCTATAATGGTAAAACATTTGATTTATCCGTTAATAATAAGCTTAATTCACTTAAGAATTCACTATAAGAAAGGATAAATAATATGAGTAATATCAATTTATCAGAAATCTCTAGTTTAATTAAAAAACAAATTGAATCTTATAAAGATGAGATTAAAACTGAAACAATTGGTACTGTAGTTACTGTTGGTGATGGTATTGCAATTATTCATGGACTAGATAATGCTATGTCTGGTGAATTACTTGAATTCCCTAACGACGTATATGGTATGGTACAAAACCTAGAGATTGATAATGTCGGTGCTATTTTACTTGGTGATTCTAGCCTTGTAAAAGAAGGAGACATTGTTAAATGTACTGGTAAGATTTTGCAAATCCCAGTTGGTGAAAAGTTCATCGGTCGTGTAGTTAACCCACTAGGTCAACCACTTGATGGTAATGGTCCAATCGAAGCTAGCAGCTATCTTCCTATTGAAAGAAAAGCTACTGGTGTTATGGACAGATCAAGCGTTAATACTCCACTTCAAACTGGTATTAAGGCTCTTGATGCATTAGTTCCTATCGGACGTGGTCAACGTGAATTAATCATCGGAGACAGACAAACAGGTAAGACTAGTATCGCTATCGATACTATTATCAACCAAAAAGGAAAAGGAGTTATTTGTGTATACGTTGCAATTGGTCAAAAACAATCAACAGTATCAAATGTTTATGAAACATTAAAAGCTCATGATGCAATGGACTATACAATCATTGTATCAGCTACAGCTTCAAATCCAGCTCCAGTTTTATATTTAGCACCATATTCAGGTGTTACACTTGCTGAATACTTTATGTTCCAAGGTAAGGATTGTTTAATTGTTTATGATGATTTATCTAAACATGCGGTTGCATACCGTGAACTTTCTCTACTTTTACATAGACCACCAGGAAGAGAAGCTTACCCAGGTGATGTATTCTACTTACATTCACGTTTACTTGAAAGAGCTGCAAAACTTTCTAGTGAATTAGGTGGAGGATCAATCACTGCCCTTCCTATCATTGAAACTCAAGCAGGAGATATTTCAGCATATATCCCTACTAACGTTATTTCAATTACAGATGGTCAAATCTTCCTACAATCAGACTCATTCTACAAAGGTATTAGACCTGCCATCAACGCTGGTTTATCAGTATCTCGTGTAGGTGGTGCTGCTCAAACAAAGGCTATTAAGAAGGTTTCAGGTACACTTCGTCTAGACCTTGCAAGTTACAGAGAACTTGAATCATTTGCTCAATTTGGTTCTGACCTTGACGCTTCTACTAAGGCTCGTCTTGAAAGAGGTCAAAGAACAGTTGAAATCTTAAAACAAGGTTTACATGAAACTTTACCATTTGAAAAAGAAACAATTATTCTATACGCTTTAGTTCATGGATTCTTAGATAGAATTGAAATAAAAGATATCAATAGATATGAAC
>CAVAIM010000053.1:1892-6532 GCA_963588755.1 bacterium
AAAGAAGGTAAGGCAATTATCTCTGAAATTTCAGAAACTAAAGCATTACCAAATGATTTAAATTCACTAGATTTATATATTTCTAATTTTAATAAGAAATTTATTTAATTAGGAGGTTTTTATGGCAGACTCTTTAAGAGAAGTAAAAACCCGTATTGAATCTACTAAAAACACTGCTCAAATTACAAAAGCTATGTACATGGTTTCTCAAAGTAAAGTTAAGAGAGCTGAACGTACATATCTAAATTATCAAGACTTTATGGAAAACATTAGAACCATCGTTAAGTCAGTTGTTGCAAAAACAGATAATGATTATACTCATCCTTTAATGCAAAAACGTGATATTAATAAAGTTGGTTATTTACTTATTACTTCTGATAAAGGTTTAGCAGGTGCATATAATGCAAATGTATTTAAACTTTTAGAAGCTGATCTTGCAAAATGTAGTATCGATAAAAAAGATATCTATGTATCAGCTGTAGGAAGAAAAGGATATGCATATATCCAAAAGAAGAAATATAATACTTTAAATGATGGTCCTATCATGGTTCGTGATGACGTAATGTTTACAGATATCGTTCCAATTGCTGAAAAGCTTGTAGAAGCTTATGCAGAGAAAAAGATTGATAGATTAGTTATTATTTACAACCACTTTGTAAATACATTAACTCAAGAAACAACATTTATTCCACTTCTTCCTATCAATGATATAGACGGTGAAACTAATGGTGTTGAATATGAATTTGAATCAGGTATAAGTAAGACACTTGATATGTTACTTCCTCAATACATTGAGGATACAATGTATGGTGTTATTCTTGATGCAAAGACTTGTGAACATTGTTCAAGAATGAATTCAATGCGTAGCGCAACAGATAACGCAGAAGACGTTATTTCAAAATTACAATTATTATATAATAGAGCACGTCAAAATGTTATTACTAATGAATTAATTGACATTATTGGTGGTGCAAATGCGATAGGAGGTAAATAAACATGGACGGAAAAATAGTCGAAGTTAAGGGTCCTGTAGTTGACGTTAAGTTTGATGGCATTTTACCTAGTATTAATGATGCCTTAAAAGTAAATGTTAGCGCAGAAGAAAACAACGGCGTAGCTATTAACCTAACACTTGAAGTTGCACTTCATGTTGGTGATGGTATAGTTCGTTGTATTGCGATGGATTCTACAGATGGTTTAGTTCGTGGAATGAAAGTAGTATCTACAGGCAGTCCTATCACTGTTCCAGTAGGTAAAGATACTCTAGGACGTATGTTTAACGTACTAGGTGATCCAATTGATAGAGGAGAATCTCTAGATGGTACTCAAAGAGCACCAATTCATAAAGAAGCTCCAAAACTTGAAGACTTATCTAATAAAGTAGAAATACTTGAAACTGGTATCAAAGTTATCGATTTACTTGCTCCATACATTAAAGGTGGTAAAGTAGGTTTATTCGGTGGTGCTGGTGTAGGTAAGACAGTATTAATTCAAGAGTTAATCCACAATGTTGCTGAACAACATGGTGGTATTTCAGTATTCACAGGTGTTGGTGAACGTACACGTGAAGGTAACGATTTATATGCAGAAATGAAACAATCAGGTGTTATTTCTAAGACAGCCATGGTGTTTGGTCAAATGAATGAACCACCAGGAGCACGTATGAGAGTAGCTCTATCTGGTTTAACAATGGCAGAACATTTCAGAGATACTGAAAATCAAGACGTATTATTATTTATTGATAATATTTTCCGTTTCACACAAGCAGGTTCAGAAGTTTCAGCCCTTTTAGGACGTGTACCTTCAGCCGTTGGTTACCAACCAACACTTGCTACTGAAATGGGTAAGTTACAAGAGCGTATTACATCAACTAAGAATGGTTCTATTACATCTATTCAAGCTGTATATGTACCAGCTGATGACTATACAGACCCAGCTCCTGCAACTACATTCGCTCACCTTGATGCAACTACAAACCTTTCTCGTAAGTTAACAGAAGAAGGTATCTACCCAGCTGTTGACCCACTTGCATCAACTTCAAGAGCTCTAGCTCCTGAAATTGTAGGTGAAGAACACTATAACGTAGCTCGTCGTGTTCAACAATTAATTCAAAGATACAATGAATTACTAGACATTATCGCAATTCTTGGTATGGATGAATTAAGTGAAGATGATAAGCTAGTAGTTACTCGTGCAAGAAGAGCTAAATTATTCTTATCTCAAAATATGTTCATTGGTGGACAATTTACAGGTATTCCTGGTTCATTTGTTACTGTAAAAGAAACAATTGAAGGATTCAAAGAAATCTTAGATGGTAAGTGCGACGATATGCCAGAAGAAGCATTCCGTTTAGTAGGTACTATTGAAGATGCAAGAAAGAAAGCAGCACAAATTGCTGCGAATGAGCAATAATGAATATTGTAGTTTCTACCCACCAAGGACAATTGTTAAGTGATGAAATTGACTATGTAGTTTGCAAAGCAGACGATGGTGAATTTGCAATCATGAAGAATCATATTCCTACTATTGCGGTTATTAAAGATGGTTATTTAAAGCTTGTTTTAAATAAACAAAATGTCTTTGTCGCAATAAACAATGGTGTACTTGAATTTAGTGATAATAAAGTAAATGTTATTGCCCAACTTGCAGCTGTAGGAAAAGATCTAACTAGTGTTAAAGCTAATTTAGATAAGATAGTTAAAGAAGCATTAGAATCTAATAGACAAGACTCAGTTGACTTTACTGAAAAGGAAAGAGATTTAGTTAAGAATATTAGAGATTCTAAAGCTGGTAGTTTATAATAAAATTACATAAATTAAAAATGGTATTAGAGTTAGTAAAAATCTATTAACTTCTAATACCTTTTATTTTTTACATATAATACTATAATTAAAAATGTTGAATATAATAGAAAAAAGATGATTGATATTAATGATCAACCATCAATTAAGTTTGCTAATCCATATTTGAAAGATATTTCTTAATTAAGAAAGAACAAAAATATGGGAATGTATAAATGTTATTTGCTAAACCGATATTAAAGTCACCTAATTTAATACCATGTTTGATATCTTGATAATTATCATTACTAATTAATGATAGAAGTGACTTGGACTGATGACTATTAGATTTAACTTTTACTGGAATTAGTTCATTTTTACTTCTGACAAAGAAATCTTCCTCAAGTTGAGAATTCTCTTTCTTATAATAATATAGTCCTAGTCCTTGCTTAACAAATGCTTCCGCAACAAAGTTTTCATATAATGCACCTTTGTATACACCTAAATTTTTATTAATTCTCAAATCATCTTGAGCTTCATCATCAAGAGATGAAACTAATAGACCTGTATCAGGATAATATAACTTATATTTAGTTTCATCGGTATTACCTTTTAAAGGTAGTTCTGGATATGATAAACAAGAACACTTTAATATGACATTCGCATCAATCAACCAATCAATACAACCAGAATATTCTCTAGAACGTGCATTTTTATCAATTTTATTAAATTGAAATTTTTTATTTTCTTTTGCAAGTTGTGCTGGAATACTACGATATATACTAATGATTTTAGTTTGGTCTAACCCAATCGCATACTTTCTAACATCTTCCTCATAATCTAACATTATTTGTCTTTGAATTTCTAATGTTTTAGAGAAATTATTATTCATAACATAGTTTTTTACAACTAGTGGCATACCACCTAAAATAGAGTATTCAAGGAATAGTTTTTTATAAGTCTCTAGTTCGATTTGAGAGAAGGGTGTTAGTTTAATCATATGATCTAATAAATCATTAATATGATTTTCATTATATCCTAAAGCCCATAAGAATTCTTCAAAATCTAGAGAATACATTGTATAGTCTGTTTTATAACCTACACTATTACTATGTATTTTCTTATAATTAATTCCAAGCATAGATCCACTACATATAACATCATATTTTCCATCAATCTTAAATGATTTTAAAGTTGTTGCAATGTCCGGAAATTCTTGTATCTCATCAAATATGATTACTGTATTATTTGGTTCAAATACTAGTTTTGGATCAATTAATGATATGTTCTTAATAACACTAGATGCATCATATCCATCATTTAATATTAATTTAAACTTTTGATCAAATACAAAGTTAATATAAATTACATTTTTATATTCCTTCTTTGCAAAATGTAAGATTGATTCAGTTTTACCTATTTGTCCTGCACCTTTAACAATTAATGGCGTACGTTCATGGTCAAGTTTCCAATTATATAAAAATTCATCGATTTTTCTTTTTAAATACATAAGAGTTTCCTCCTTTATTTAAGTTTATCACAAATAATTTCATTGTTTAAACCACTTCATCACATTTTATGAGGGAGTTTTTTATGATTTCTCACATTTCATGAGTCACTTTTGTGCATATTCATCACATTTCATGAAAATGCATGTTAATTTAGTAGTTTTAATATAAAAATAAGTTTATAAATAATAAACTATTTATAAACATTCTTTAATTGCGTTTCTTTAATCCATTATATACATTATCCACTATAAATAAGCCCTTACCTCTAGTTACGTTTTGGAATAATAACTTAAACTCATCAACCTTATTTAAATCAACACCTAAAGTGATATCTACAGAATTAGAAAAT
>CAVAIM010000054.1:0-6474 GCA_963588755.1 bacterium
GCTATGTAGAGACTGGTAAAGAGTCTAGAAAATATAGCTTAAGTAATTTAATTAACAAATCTGCAACATAGGAGAGTAAAATGAAAAAATTAATTGAGATTAAAAATTTAACAAAAGAATTTAATGGAAACATTGTCCTAAAGGGTATTGATTTAGATATCTATGAAAATGAATTTGTAACCCTTTTAGGTCCATCAGGTTGTGGTAAGACAACACTACTTAGAATATTAGGAGGATTTGAATATCCTACTAGTGGAGAAGTTATTTTTGACGGAGAAAATCTTTTAACTATTCCACCATATGAACGTCTTACTAATACTGTATTCCAACATTATGCCTTATTTCCACATTTATCTGTTTTTGATAATGTAGCTTATGGTCTTAAGATAAAGAATATGCCTACTAAGTTTGAAACATTAGTAAATGTATTTAAGAAGGATAAAGATTTTAAGAGTAAGAAAGAAGTATTAGAAGAGATTAATGATAAAGTATTAAAGATGTTAGACTTAGTTGGTCTTCATGGCTTTGAATCAAGAAGTATTACAAGTCTTTCAGGGGGACAACAACAACGTGTTGCGATAGCACGTGCTCTAGTTAATGAACCTAAGGTATTATTACTTGATGAATCTTTAGGCGCTCTAGATTTAAAACTTAGACAACAAATGGAATATGAACTTAAGCGTATTCAACGTTCTTTAGGTATTACATTTATCTTTGTAACTCATGACCAAGAAGAAGCTTTAACAATGTCTGATAAGGTTGTTGTAATGAATGATGGTTTAATTCAACAAGTAGGTTCTCCTACTGATATTTATAATGAACCTGTTAATAAGTTTGTTGCGAAATTCGTTGGTAAATCTAATATCATTGATGGTATTATGAAGCATGACTTATTATGTTCATTTGCAGATATGGATTTTCAATGTGTAGATAAAGGTTTTAAGGACAATGAAAAGGTGGATATTGTAATCAGACCTGAAGATATTGACTTGTTAAAACCAAATGAGGGATTCTTTGAAGGTGAGGTAACATCTATCGTATTCCAAGGTGCACATTATGAAATTAATGTTAAAACAAGCTTTTTTGACTTTTTAGTCCATACAATATATAGCCATGAAGTAGGTGAAAAGGTATCACTCCACTTTGACCCTGAGGACATTCAAATCATGGAGAAAATGGAGTGGTAATATGAATAGAAAAGCTAAATTATATTCTATATACTTAATTCCTTATGTGTTGTTTTTAAGTATATTTGTACTACTTCCAATGTTTATTATATTACTGTATTCAGTAATTAATAAAACTAATAGCTTTGTATATGATTTTACATTTAGTAACTTTCAGTTGTTTTTCTCAACTAATTTATATATTAAATGTATCCTAAAAAGCTTATATTTAGCTTTACTAGCTACAATTATTACGCTACTTATATCTTACCCGCTAGCTTATTTTATTGCGAAAAGAGCTGAAAAATATCGTAAGACTTTAATACTACTTGTAACAAGTCCGATGTGGATTAATATGTTACTTAGAACTCTTGCGATAAAACAATTATTAGATGGACCACTTTTAAAGTTTGTTCAACTATTTAATCCTGATATTAATGTAATTATAGGTAATGATTTCTCAGTTATTCTAGGTATGGTTTATAACTATATACCATATATGATATTACCTATTTATACATCTTTAACTAAGATTGATTATCGTTTAAGTGAGGCAAGTCTAGACCTTGGCGCAAAGAGTTATCAAACATTTAAGCGTGTTATATTGCCCCTATCTATTCCTGGTGTAATGAGTGGTATTACAATGGTATTCCTATCTTGTACTACAACTATTACTATTTCTAAGTACTTAGGAGAAGGAAGATACTTCTTAATTGGTAATTTAATTGAAAATGAATTCATTACTAATTCTCGTTGGGGATTCGGTAGTGCTGTATCATTAATTATGTTAGTGTTAATGATGTTACTAATGTATCTATTTACTAAGATTTCAGATAAATGGGAGGTAGCTGAATAATGAAAGAATCAAAGTCTAAATTATTTTCTAGAATATTAGTTATATTATTCTTTGTAGTTTACTATATACCTCTAATTTCTATTATTGTATTCTCATTTAATGAATCACAATCAGTAACCCATTTTACTAATTTCTCATTTAAATGGTATCATGAATTATTTACTAATACTCGTTTACTCACTATTATATTTAGAACTATTTTAATAGCTGTTATTTCTACTATTATTTCTACTATAATTGGTACGCTAGTATCTATATTCTTATCTAAATCAGGTAAGGGAGTTAGAAAGTTTATCTTAAAAGTTAATGATTTACCTATTATGAACCCTGATATTGTAACAGGTATTGGTTTATTACTACTTTTTGTAAGTATGAATATTGAACGTGGTTATTTAACTATGATTATAGCTCATATTTCATTCTGCACTCCTTATGTAGTAATTAATGTATACCCTAAGTTAAAGAGTTTAGATCCTAATATTTTTGAGGCAGCAGAAGACTTAGGTGCTAAACCTCGTAGAGCTATTAAGGATGCGATTCTTCCTCAAATTAAGGGCGCAATCATCTCAGCTGCAGCTATATCATTTACAATGTCTTTTGATGATTTTGTAATCTCATACTTTACAGGTGGATCTGTTTTAAATATTTCTACATATTTATATACTGAAGCAAAGAAGATTGAACCTACAATCAACGCTTTATCTACTATTATTATTTTAATTATATTAGTTAAGGTAATATTTGATTTAGTAAGAAATCAAAAGAAAGAGGTGAAGAAATAATGAAGAAAAAAATTATTTTCTCTCTTTGTGCATTAACTTGCGTAAGCCTACTTTCAGCTTGTAAACAAAGTGAAGGTGAAGGAGATTTAAAGGTATTTAATCCTGGCGAATATATTGATGAATCTTTAATTGATGAATTTGAGGAGTTATATAACTGTAAGGTATCTTATCTTACATTTGAATCTAATGAAGCAGCTGTAACTAAGATGAATACTGAATATTATGATATTGTTACTCCATCTGATTATTCAATAGAACAACTAGCGTCCGAGGGTATGATTCAAGAGATTGATTGGTCAAGAATTGATATTACAGCTGATGAATATACTCCGTTTTTACAAAGTGAATTAAATAAGCTTAATAGTGGAGATAATGCGTTTGACTTAACTAAATATGGTGTACCTTATTTCTATGGTGAGGTAGTTATTGTATACGATGCGAATAAGGTTAATCAAGAGGATGTCGAAAATGAAGGTTTTGCGATATTCCAAAACCCTAAGTATAGAAATTTAACTGCTTACTATGATAACCCTCGTGACGGATTCATGGTAGCTGAAAAAGCCCTAGGTTATTCTATGAATACACAAGACGCTAACGAACTTGAGAATGCATTTAACTGGATTGTTGATGTAAGAAAGAATACTAACTGTGCATTTAAAACTGATGAACTTTTATCAGAAATGCCACAAGGAAAGTACGCGCTTGCGTTAATGTATTCAGGAGATGCAGTATATGCGATGAGCGAAGAAGATGATGATGTTGATCTACAAATGTATGCACCAGAAAGTGGTACAAATGTATATATTGACGCAATGGTTATCCCATCAAACGCAAGAAACGTAGATTTAGCATATAAGTGGATTAATTTTATGAATTTACATGATAACGCAGTAAGAAACACTGTTGAAGTAGGATATACAAGCCCTTTCGAAGCTGTAGTTGAAGAAGTTACTCAAGAAGATGGTGATTACTTCGATTATAAAGAATATTATGATATTGAAGTGAATGAATTAAATGAAATTTATAGATTTAATAATGATTTAAAAATCAAAATTAATGACTATTGGGTTAAATTAAAATTATATTAATTACTAGAAAGTTTTAAAAAATTGATTTATAATAATATTGTAAAAAAGTGATGAAAGAAGGTATTTAATATGTCATTTATTATTACAATTGGTCGTCAATATGGTTCAGGAGGAAGATTCGTTGGTCGTGAATTAGCTAAGGCATTAGATGTTCCTTTCTATGACAATGAACTTATCACTAAGACAGCTGTAGAATCTGGTCTTGATCCTGAAGTTGTTAAATTATACGATGAGAAGAAAGACGGTGTATTCTCAGGATTTGTTCCATCTCTATATGGTTATGATATGACTATGGGACAAAAGGTTTTCTTAGCTCAATTTGAAGCTATTAAGAAGATTGCAGATCAAGGAAGTGCAGTTATCGTTGGTAGATGTGCTGATTATGTTTTAAAGGATAAAGAAAACGTAATTAACATCTTTATTACAGCTGATGAAGATGCATGTGTTGCAAGAGCTGTAAAATACTACAATGTTGATGAAAAGAAAGCTAAGGATATTATTAAGAAGACTAATAAGAAGAGAGCTAACTACTATAACTTCTATACAGATAAGAAGTGGGGAGCTAGTGCTAACTATGATTTAGTTATCAATTCTTCTTGTGGTATTGAAACATGTGTTGAAGTTATTAAGACATATGTTGAAAGAGTTATTAATAAGTAATTAATTCAAGCAGATAGATTTATTATAAGTCTATCTGTTTTCTTTTTACTTGACATATACCCCCTATGGGTATATTATAGAGTCAAGAGGTGATATTGTGTCTTGTGAGAATTGTAAGAAAACTGTAAGAGATGAAGAATTGAAGAAAACATTAAAGTCTAGAGTTAATAGAATAATAGGACAAATGAATGGAATAAATAAAATGATTGATGAAGATAAGTATTGTGCTGATATTTTAATTCAATTGTCAGCTATCGATAAATCAATTAAATCTCTATCAAATATTATGTTATCTAGTCATTTAAAGCATTGTGTTAAGAATGCAAGTAGTGATGAAGTAGATGAAAAGATTGATGAGGTTATTGATCTAGTAAGGAGATTTAACTAATGGAACATAAATTTTCGGTTTCTGGTATGACTTGTGCTTCATGTCAAGCACATGTAGAGAAGGCTGTTAAAAAGGTTGATGGAGTAAATAATGTATCTGTTTCTTTACTTACTAATTCTATGATTGTAGATACTCGCGATGACCTAGATTTATCTAAGATTACTAAGGCAGTAAGTGATGCAGGATATAAGGCAAAATTAAGTGGTGGATCAAGTAATGATAATAATCAAATAGATGATAATAGTGAAACTAAACATCTATTAAGAAGATTAATATCTTCATTAATATTATTAATTCCACTTACTACTATTTCTATGCTTTATATGTTAGAAGTAGTACCTGAACTTATGAATTATTCATACGCAGTAGGATTTATTGGTTTTGTACTATCTACATTAATAGTTATTATTAATAAAGAATTCTTTATATCAGGTACTAAAGCGCTAATTCATAAAGCACCTAATATGGATACATTAATAGCGCTAGGTTCAGCTATAAGCTATATTTATTCATTTGTATTGTATTTCTTAATGACTTTAAATGTCGCAAATCCTGAATATTCAATGAGTTTATCAATGAATATCTCATTTGAAACATGTGGAATGATTTTAACTTTTATTACTATCGGTAAAACATTAGAAGCTTATTCTAAAGGTAAAACCACATCAGCTTTGAAGTCTTTAATGAACTTATCTCCTAAGAAAGCAAATAAGATAGTTGATGGGGATATTGAAGTGATAGATGTAAAAGATATTAAAGTTGATGACATTTTAAGAGTAAGTGCAGGAGATAGTGTACCAATTGACGCAATTATTATTAAGGGTGAGTCAACTCTTGATGAATCTCTACTTACAGGTGAATCTATACCACTTGATAAGGGTGTAGGAGATTTAGTATACCAAGGTACTATTAATAAATTAGGAACCCTTGATATAAAGGCCTTAAAAGAAGATAAAGATACTACTTTATCTAATATTATTAAATTAGTAGATGAGGCTAGTAATTCTAAGGCTAAGATATCAAGAATTGCAGATAAAATATCAGGTGTATTTGTACCTATTGTATTAGGTATAGCCTTAATTACATTCTTAGTATGGTATATAGTAGGATTAAATGGATTAGTTACTTATAAGATGTTTGAAACTCCACTTTCATACGCGTTAAATAAAGCTATATCAGTACTTGTTATATCTTGTCCATGCGGACTAGGACTTGCGACTCCGGTTGCGATAATGGTAGGTAGTGGAAGAAGTGCTAAGAATAATATTTTATTTAAGAATGCGGAAAGCCTAGAAGAGACTAGTAAGGTTAAGTTTGTTGTACTTGATAAGACAGGTACAATAACTAAAGGTAAACCTGAAATAAAAAATATTAAGAGCTATATTGAAATTGAGGAGTTTAAGCAAATTGCAGTGTCGCTTGAGTCTTATTCATCACACCCTTTAGCTTGCGCAATAGTAGATGGAATAGACGCTCAAAAGCTCGAGGTATCTAATGTTAAAACACTTGTATCTATTGGAATTGAAGGCTATAT
>CAVAIM010000055.1:0-6441 GCA_963588755.1 bacterium
TACTATAACTTTAGACGTTACTATTTTATTAGATAATTCTATTAAAAATATATTTATTTTAGTTTCAAATTCAGTTGTTATTGCAATTCTTATTGTTCATTTATTTTCATTGTTAAAAAACTTGAATCTATATTATATTGTTAATGATACTAATATAGAAAGACATACTAAGAAAGAATTTAATACTATTGAATTTAGTGATTTGAGTTTTACTGTATGCAATCATGGTATGTTGTTAAAAGATAATAAAGAAAAGAAATATTATCTTATTCCAGATAGTTTTGTAGGTGTATATCATTTAAGAAAATTATTAGTATCAAAAGATGTAAATAATATATCTGCAGAAGAAATTAAAAATTTAATTGAGAGTTATGAAGCATAACTCTTATATAGGACTATAGCCAAGCGGAAAGGCAATGGACTCTGAATCCATCATTCGTTGGTTCGAACCCAACTAGTCCTGCCATTTGAACAAATTATGCTTTAGAGAAAGCATTTTTTATTTATAGAGTATTAAAAATATTTAATAAACTTTTAGAGATATATTTTGTGGTTTTTAAATAAAAATCTTTTAAAAATTAATTATTACTTGTATAATTATTTTGAGGTTTTTATTATGGATTCTAAGTGTGATAAATATAAGTGTTATGTAAATCTTTTAAAGAAGGAATTAGTTCCTGCAATGGGTTGTACTGAACCTATTAGTTTGGCTTACGCAGCTAGTAAGTGTAAAAGTATATTAGGTGCAGTTCCTAGTAGAGTTGAGGTATTTGTTTCAGCTAATATTATTAAGAATGTTAAGTCAGTAATTGTACCTAATACTGGTGGTTTAAAAGGTATAAGTGCGGCAGTTAGTGCAGGTATTGTTGCAGGAGACGCAAATAAGAAGTTAGAAGTATTATCTTGTGTAACTCTTGATGATATAGAAAAGATTAAAAAATATTTAGATGAGACTAGTATTACTGTAGCTAAACTTGATGATGGTCATATCTTTGATATATTAGTTAAAGAATATAGCGATAGTCACTCTTCAACAGTAAGAATTCAAGATTCACACACTAATATTGTAAGCATTACTTATGATAATAAAGAACTTGATTTTGATAAGAGTGATTTATCTTGTGTTAAGGTAAGAGACGAAGATAATAGCTTTATTAAACAAGTTACGATTGATGATATATTTGATTTTGCAGAAACTGCAAGTATCGATGATGTAAAAGAAATACTTGATAGACAAATTAATTATAATATGGCTATTGCAGAAGAAGGATTAAAGAATAATTATGGTGCTAATGTAGGTAAGGTATTACTTGAAACTTATGGTACATCTACTAGTGTAAAGGCTAGAGCTTATGCGGCAAGCGCATCAGACGCAAGAATGAATGGTTGTGAAAAACCTGTTGTAATTAATTCAGGATCAGGTAATCAAGGTATTACTGCTTCAGTTCCTGTTATTGTATATGCGCGCGACTTAAATAAAACTGATGAAGAACTATATAGAGCCTTACTTATTTCTAATCTAGTAACACTTCATATAAAGTGTGATATCGGACGCCTTTCAGCCTACTGCGGAGCTGTAGCGGCAGGTTGTGGTAGTGGAGCTGGTATTTGTTATTTACTTACAAAGAATAAGAAAGCAATCAATCACACTATTGTAAATGCTATCGCAATCACTTCAGGTATTGTATGTGATGGTGCTAAGTCTAGTTGTGCTGCAAAGATTGCTTCAAGCGTCGACGCAGGTATTCTAGGTTATAATATGTATAAGTTAGGTAACCAATTCCGCGGAGGAGACGGTATCGTTAAAAAGGGTGTTGAAAACACAATACATTCCGTAGGACTACTTGCGAGTGTTGGTATGTCTGAAACTGATAAAGAAATTATTAAAATCATGTTAGATGAATAATAATATAATATAAAACAATACTAGGATGAACTGATAAAGGTTCATCCTTTTTTGTAAAGTATTCTTTGAAAACACTTTCATATAAAAAAGTTAGTGAGAATTTCTTGAAATTGTAAAAAATATCATTATAATAATTGAATGTTACTCAAGGAAAGGTGAGGTGAATTAATGGAACAAAGAAAGCAAAAAAGTGGCTTAAAATTATTCGTAGAAGCTATCGGACGTACATTCGAAGCTGTTGTATTTTCCCAAATTAACGAATAATTGGAATTTAAAAAATGGAAAATGTCGGAACTAAAAATATAGCCTAACGAATAACATAAGCTAGGGGTGTTATTCATGCGTTTTGAACCTAGTGAAATCGAAATTAAAATATATATGTGTGAAAGTAATTGATGTTATGTCAATTGCTTTTTTTAATTGTAAAGTTGTTGTATAATATCAATAAATTATAGGAGATTATTATATGTCTTTTGAGTATGAAAATGTAAGTGAATTACAAAATGAATTAGAAAATGAAAAAACAGAATGTGAGCTTAAGGCCGTTAAACTTACTATGGAAGGTTTTAAGGATGAAGCTCACTATTATGATTTAATAATTAAGGTATATTCTAAGGTATCTGATATGTTAGAAGAGTGTTATGACGCTAATTTAGATACTTATTTAAATAATTTAGAAGAAGAATATATAAGTATACGTAATAAGAAGATACTAGAGTTTCACGATTTAGATAATCCAGGTTCAAGCTTTATTGCAGGACTTTATATTGAAACATTAGATAACTTATATATAGAGATTAAGGAAAAGATTAAAAATGCGTAAGATAGCCTTTATATGTCATGGTAATATATGTCGTTCAGTTATGGCTGAATACATATTAAAAGATTTAATTGAAAAGAATAATATTAAAGGCATTTATGTAGATAGTTTTGCGGTAAGCTATGAGGAAATAGGAAACACTATTTATCCTTATGCGCGTGAGTGTTTAATTAAACATAATGTTAAAATATATAATCACAAAGCTAAAAGAATAACTCAAGATGATTATTATAATTTTGATGAATTCTATTATATGGATGATTCTAATAAAAGATATCTAGATAATATCATTGATGATAAAAATCATAAAATACATAAATTATTAGACCGTGATGTAGCTGATCCTTGGTATACAGGTAATTTTGAGACTACCTATAATGATTTAGTATTTGGAATTAATAAAATATTGGAGAAATAGTATGACTAAAGAAGAGAAAAAACAAAAGAAGGAATTAAAACATTGGGAAGAAGAAAAGAAGCTTATTCCTAAGATGGTATTTATCTATTGTAAGGGTCATAAACATGAGCGTGGAGATAAGCCTGATATGAAGGTTAAGATTAAGGATGTAATGAAATATTCAGGACCTAAATTATTATTTAGTCACCCAATATTTTCAATATCTCATGTAGTACAAATGATTAAATATAAGAAGTCGTTAAAGAAGACTCAAAAAGCTAAGGAAGAAGAAAAAAATGATTAGTTTAAAACTAATCATTACTATCTAATACATCTAGATTTTTAAGGAATAAGTTTTTACTTATTCTTTTTGAATATGTTTTACCATATTTATCTTTACCACTTACTCCACCATTCTTATGAAGTTCATATTCATAAGTTAGGTTGTCTTTAGGTTCTTTACAATATACTTTAAAGTTGTGAGTATAATATACTTCAAATGAACCATCTTTATGAGACTTTGTCTCTTCTGTAGTATTTATATATTCATACTTTTTAATCCATCTTTGACCATTTTTTGCAAATTCTTGTTTACTAGGACGAATGTATACACAAATCCAACAAATAAGTACAGCTACTAGTGACAATGCAAATATTGTTGATTGATTTACTCCCGCAACTCCTAAAGAAGTGATTAGAATGGTAAAAATTATGATAACTGCAATATATAAATACTTTCTTATATAATACATAGATATACCTCCTAAAGTGATAAGAATAATATAACATAAAACAAGGCGTTATTAAAGTGCTTGAAATAAAAACAATCCACTTTATTTTATAAATAAATTCATGTTATAATTATAATATATTTCTTTGTTGGAGGCTTATATGGAAGATCTTGAAAAACGTATATTAAGTGATGCGGTTATAAATGATGATAATGAGGTAAACGTTGACTCAATATTCTCTCAATATGTTGATGTTAATTTACTTGACGTGATGGCTGTAGAATGGGCTAATAGATTTAAGAATTTAAGTATTAATAAAATTATTACTATTGAATCAAGTGGTATTGCGCTTGCAACACTTCTTGCAACTAAGATTAATTGCCCTGTAGTTATTGTTAAGAAAACTCCTGAATTTGATGTAGAAGATGCTTATACAGCACGTATTTATTCTCACCAATATCATCAATCTATTACTGCATATATTGCAAAGAAAAACATTTCTAGAACTGATAGAGTTGTTATTATTGATGACTTCCTATCTAATGGTTGGGCTGCTGAAGGTATGATCAATATGATTGAAGAATCAGGAGCTAAAGTAGTAGGTATGGGTGTAGCTGTTGAAAAGAGTGCTAAGAATGGTGGCGCTAAGATTAGAAATAGAGGAATACAACTTGAAAGTCTTGCGATTATTGATGGTGTAGATGAAAACGGAGTTATCACTTTCCGTCATTAATTTGACTTTATATTAATAATTAAGTATAATTACTTTACAAAAAGGAGATATAAATATGGTATTTGATGAAGTAAAAGAAATTATCGTTAAAGAACTTAACGTTAATCCTGATAAAATCACTTTAGATGCATCACTTGCTGATGACTTAGGTGCAGATAGTTTGGATGCTGTTGAAGTAATAATGGAATTAGAAGATAAATACTCAATTACTATTGACGATGAGAGCGCTAAATCTATTAAAACTGTAAGAGATTTAGTTGATTATATTGAAGCTCATAAAGGATAAAAATATAAAGGCTCGCTGAAAGCCTTTATTTTTTTATATAATTTTTAAAAAAGGAGGGTTCTAAATGGATGATTTTTCGAAGAATTTAATAAATAAATGGAATATAAGACATTATTTCAATGCGGAAAATGATAGATATAAAGAGAAAAAGTTAATTTATAACTCTCTTACAAGAACTAATTCCTTTGAATTTAATGCAGATAGTATTTATCCTTACCTTGTAGCTGATACTATTAATAGATACTATAAAATGAAAGGATATAATGTCTTATATCTAACCGGTGTTAATGATATGTCTAATTCAGCTTATGAGTTTGCACGGCGCAAGAATTTAGACTATCTAGAGCTTTACAAGGGATTTAGACAAAATCTTGATAACTTAGGTATAGGATATGACTCTAATTATTTTCTTGCCTCATCTAATAAGAAATTAATTAAAGAAGCTGATTTATTCTTTTTAAGACATTATGCGAAAGAAATTAATTTAAAAAAGAAATTAGTATATGTTAATGAACAAAATAGAATCTTTAATGATTATGAAATTTCAAAAATTGATAACGAGGTCTTATCTCGTTATAACGATGAACCATTAAAACAAGAAGAGTTATCAGTATTTACTCTAGATATTTCTGATATTGAAGAAGATATAAGAAAAGAAATTGATAATCTAGATATTGATTCAACTTACAAGAATTTAATGTTATCATCTCTAGGTGATTATGAGAATCCTATATTAAGTTTTAATATAAACAAGACTTTAAAACTTGATATTGAATTAGAAAACCCCGAACTAATTGTAGGAATCTCCTTTATAGCACTAAACCCTAGTCTAATGGATGTAAGTAATTACATATTAGAAGAAGAATATGCTCAAGTATATAAGTATATGCAGAATGGCTATACTAAGGGTGTATATTCAGGATATTTTGCAAAGAATCCTCTTAACTATAAAGATATTTGTATATTAATTTCCTATGAATATAATGAGGCTATCCATGTAGGAATTCCTCAAATTAGTAAAGAAGATTACGCTATTGCAGAAGAGTTTGGTCTAGATTATAATTTTGTCTTAGCTCATGATGTATTAATAAATTCATACTTCTTAGATGGACTTTCTCGCATTAAGGCTAGAGAAAAAATGCTTGAAGAGATAAAACAAGAAGAATTAGGTACAATAGTTAAACATTTTAAGACTAAGGAACTTATTGTCTCTAGTCTTAATCAAACAGGATACCCTATACCACTTGAAGTTACTAATAGTGGTTTTGATTATTCTGTAATAGAAAAAGATTATCTACCAATTTTCTTTAATAGATTTTCTAAAGTTATATTTTCTAAAGATATGAATACTAATGTAGAACTTATTAATCAAACATTTAATAACTTATATCAAACAAGTATTACTAAACTATATATTGATGATAAAGATAACTACTTTGAATCTAAAGACTTTGTTTATAATTCTTTAGAATTAATTAATAAAGAAGATATTTTAGAAGAAATATTATTTCCTCTAATATTTAAACTTATTGATAATAAAGAAATTATAAAAAAAGAATATCGTATAT